>DBJV01000101.1:1609-7199 GCA_002297185.1 Christensenella sp. UBA767 | reverse complement strand
CACTGCGCTTTGTGCGCCAGCTACGCAACAACACGGCGCAGTCGCTTGTACTAAACATCAAGCTCGGTGTTCGGATGGCTCGCCGCCGTTGCGGCTCGAAATCACGTCTTCGAAGGGGCAAATACCGTTAATAAGTAGGCAACGAATGAGTGTGCGTTAAATAGTCCGCTCGACAGGCTCGCGGACGGCGGATTTGTCCGTCTCCGAATAAGCACATTCCGTTAATAAGTGCGCCTTGAAATGGCTTTGTGTGCTTTCTACTTTCTTTTTAAATGAGTTACGACTGTCCCTTTATTGAAATATCTTTTGTGCAAAATCGTACAGGGCGCACTTCCAGACATAGAAATCGTGTCCGCCGTTGTAGGTTTTCTTTTCAAAGATTACGCCGTTTTTGGTTAGTTTTGTTTCGAGCGCACGAGTTATGTGTCCTGTGGAGTAGTCGCTCGAGCCGATTGCAAGCATTAGATATTCAAATTGGTTGCCGCTCGTCGTTTTGAAGTCGGGGACTTGGGAGCTGAAACTTATTACGCTGTTGTCGTAGCCTGCAGAGGAGAACGCGCCGACGTAACCGAATTTTTCGGGATAGGCAAAGGCGGTGAGCATGGTTTCGCGACCGCCCATGGAAAAGCCTGCTATTGCGGTGTTTTCTCTGTCAGTGAGAGTGGAATAATGCTCGTTGATATAGGGCATGAGCGAAGTTACGATATCCTCGCCCGTTTTGTCGAAAATCGTGGCGTATTCCGTATCGAAAATAGAGGGTGCTTTCTCGTCTGCATTGACGATGGAGTTGACGGATACGATTATCATCTCTTTGACGCCTTTGTCGAGGTTGAGATTTTGGATAATATATTTTGCGTTGCCGTTTTCCGTCCAAGATTTATGACTGCAGAAAATGCCGTGCAACAAATATAGCACGGGGTATTGTTTGCTCTCGTCATAGCCGTAGGGGAGCGTAACCATTGCGTGCTTGTCGGCGTTTGTAACGCCTGAATGATAGGTTATTTCAACCGTTTCACCGTATTTAGTATCGGCATATGGCAAAAATTCGGGTTCGTTTTGGGAAGAAAAACCGCCGAAAAACGCCTCCCAGTCAATTTCTGGAAGTTCGTCGTCCGAATCGTCGGTATCGGGCGGAGTTGGGTCTCCGTCGTCTTTTGGCGAGCATGCAAAGAAGGTGCAAAGCGCAAGCATAAGCACCAAAAGCAAAATCAAATATCTTTTCGTCTTGATTTTCATAACGTCGCCTCAAATTGTGATTTTCAACTTTATTGTACACAAAATTCGTGCAAAATCAACCTTTGCAATAATAAATCTTTCATTTTAAGCAGTATTTAATTTTGTTGAAAAGATAGTTTAATTTTTGCAAGTGTATAAGGCGTCGCCTGCGTCTTTGGTTGTTTATTTTATTTGCGTTGACTTTTGGGATTTTATGATATAATTATTATGCAAAAAAAAGAATGACTTGATTTTTTGAGGTGTAATATGGATTTGATGCAAGCAATGAACGAAAGGCACTCGGTTAGAGCGTATCTCGATAAAAAGATAGATGGCGAAACCCTCAAGGCGTTGCAAGAGGAAATCGCAAAACTCAATAAAGAGAGCGGTCTCAATATGCAACTTATTCTTGGCGAAGATAAGGCTTTCGGCGGTCGTATGGCGCATTACGGAAGTTTCAGAAACGTGAAGAATTATATTGCAGTAGTAGGCGAAAAAAGTTCCGATTTGAGCGAAAAAGCAGGCTATTACGGTGAAAAACTGGTGCTTTTTGCCCAAACGCTCGGACTCAATACCTGCTGGGTGGCTTTGTCGTATAGCAAAGGAAAGGTCGCCTACGATTTGGCAAAAGGCGAAAAACTTGCGCTCGTCATTGCAATCGGTTACGGACAAACACAAGGAGTGGCACACCATAGCCGCAGTATGGAAGAGGTGAGCAAATCGGACGTTACGCCTGCTCCCGATTGGTTCGTAAACGGCGTAAAAGCGGCGTTGCTTGCTCCGACCGCTATAAATCAGCAAAAATTCACCTTTGAATTGAAAGACGGAAAGGTCGTTGCAAAAGCAGGTATAGGATTTTATACGACCATCGATTTGGGCATAGCAAAATGCCACTTCGAGATAGGTTCGGGAAGAAAAATTTAAGCGTTATGCTGCAATCAAGACAAAAGAAAACCGCCGAATAATCGGCGGTTTTTCGTTGTTCTAACGAGTTTTATTGAGCGTTTGCCTCGGCGAGCATACGGGAGAGGAAGGCTTTGGTGCGCTCTTCCTTCGGATTGGTGAAGATGTCCTTGGGATCGCCTTCTTCCACGATTACGCCTTGATCCATAAAAACGACTTTGTTGGCTACGTCGCGAGCAAACGTCATCTCGTGCGTAACTACGAGCATGGTAAGTCCTGCGTCGGCAAGTTCTTTCATGACGTTTAGTACCTCGCCTACCATTTCGGGGTCGAGGGCGGAGGTGGGTTCGTCAAAGAGTATGACTTCGGGGGACATTGCGAGCGCGCGTGCGATTGCTACGCGTTGCTTTTGACCGCCCGAGAGTTGACGGGGCTTTGCGTTGACGTATGCGCTCATGCCTACGAGTTCGAGATACTTCATTGCGACGGCGTTCGCCTCGTCCTTTTTCATTTTCAGCACTTTGCGAGGACCTATCGTGCAGTTGGAAAGTACGGATAGATTGTTGAAAAGGTTGAAGGATTGGAACACCATCGTGACTTTTTCACGATACTTGGGCGCGCTCTTGGTTTTGGTGATATCTTCGCCGTGGAAGTATATCTCGCCCGAGGTGGGAGTTTCAAACAAGTTGATGCAGCGCAGAAGTGTGGATTTGCCGCTGCCCGACGAGCCGATGATGCAGGTTACGTCGCCTGCGTTGACGGTGAAATCGATATCTTTTAGCACTTGGTGGTCACCGAAATTCTTTTCGAGATGTCGTATCTCGATGAGGGGAGACGCGCCGCTTTCGTTTTCCGTCGCTACTTGCGCGATTTCTTGCGTATCGTTGATATTTTCGGTATCTAAGCCGATATTTTGCTCGTCTATAACGTTTTCTTTTATATTCATTTCTTGGATATCTTGGCTCATCTGTTGCCTCCCATTGCATTTTTTTCACGGATTATGGAGTCGGCATCGAGGTTTTGCGAACCCATAATCTGATAGTCTTTCTTGCCGTCCATTTTCTTTTCGATGAGGCGCAGTATGCGCGTAATGGTGAAGGTGAGTATGAAGTATATCACCGCTACGACGAGGTAGGTTTCAAATATCGCATACGTGTTGAACGCAATCGATTTGGCGTAGAAGAAGAGTTCCGTAAAGCCGATGACGTTAAGCACGGACGTGTCTTTGATGTTGATGACAAATTCGTTCGCCACGCTCGGCATTATGTTTCGCAGTACTTGGGGTAGGACGATATTCCACATCGTTTGCGAGTGCGTCATGCCGATTGCTTGCGCGCCTTCAAATTGTCCTTTGTCTATGGAGATGATGCCACCGCGCACGATTTCCGCCATGTACGCGCCCGTATTGATGGATACGATGATTAGACCTGCAATCGTGACGTCCATCGTTGCGCCGTCGTTGATGAGCGCAAAGCCCCAGAATATGACCATTGCCTGCACCATCATCGGCGTGCCGCGGAATACCTCGATGTAGGCGGAGAGAATGAAGTCGCCTATCTTTTTAAGCACCGCCAAGAATTTGTTTTTGGGAGTGCCGAGAGTGCGATAAATGCCGATTAGAATACCGATTAGCAAGCCTACCACCGTACCGACGATTGCAACCAAGATGGTGTAGCCCACGCCTTTGAGAATGGATACGTAATAGGTTTTGATGATGTTGCCCACTCTCGTGAAGAAGGTGGAGTGGTAGGCGGCGTTGTCGGTGGAAAAGCGAACGGCGTATTGCATCATCGAGAGGCGTTCCTCTTGAGAGATGCTCGCCAAAAGGGTGTTGATTTGGTCGGCGTATTCGTAGCCTTTGCGCATGCCGATTGCAATTTGGGTGTCCTCGTCGCTTGCCGTAAAGCCCGTCGTGTTGTTGACGAGGTGTACGTAGGTGAGGTTGGTGTTTGCCGCACAGTCCGCAATTGCGCCCGGCTCTTCCGCGACGTAGCCGTCAATGGATTTGGAGTTGAGGGCAACCGTCATTTCGGGGAAGGTGGACATCGGTGTGCCGGCGTTGATTCCGTGCGCTGCCGCTTGCTCTTGAAGGGCGTCGTTGTGGAATGTGCCGATTTGAGCCACGAGGTTTGCGCCCGAAAAATCGTCGAGGTTTTGTGCGCTTGCGTATTTGCTGTCCTTTCTAACGACGATTACGAGGTTGCTTTGATAGTAGGGCTGCGAAAAGTCGATTGATTCACGACGCTCCGCAGTAGGACTCATGCCTGCGATTACGAGGTCGAGAGTGCCTGCCTGTACGCCCGGGACGAGAGAGTCCCAATCCGTCTTGACGATTACGAGTTCTTTGCCGAGCGCGTCCGCTATGCGCTTTGCGAATAGGATATCGTAGCCGTTGGCGTATCCGTCGGCATTGCTGATTTTTACCGCGTCGTTTGCGTCGGTTTGTTGCGTGAAGTTGAAGGGAATATACGCGCATTCCAAGCCTACGACGAGTTGATTGTTTTCATCGTTTGAGTCGTTGCAGGCGGTAAGTGCCGCTATGCAACCTGCCAAAACAGCCAAAACAAGCGCGATTGTGATAAGTTTCGTTGTTTTTTTCATTTTTTGATGCACCTCGAAGAGAATATTTTCAAATCGACGGCTAATGCATTGAAGATAAAAAATCCGCAATGCCAACAACATTGCGGATAACAAATAACCTGTCAATGTCGATAGCGCTCCACCTTGCGGTGACAGTACAACGCATATTCTGCGCTGTCCCAAGATATGTCGTCCCGAACCGAACGAGGTATCTTTCGGCGAGTTTTCCTTTGCCACCGCGACGTAGTTCGCATCGTCGGCTTGTCATAAAACTCGCGCCTCTACCAATTTGATGCTCAAAGCATACCACGCAATCGTGCATAAGTCCAGCATTTTGAGGCGGTTTTTCGAATTTTGCATATTTAATCCGACATTTTTCGTATATTTATGCAATATCGCCGGCGAAATGGGGGCAGGACGCATGGAAATTGAAGCGTAAATCGACGGTGTAATTTCAACCGAATAGGGGAGAAAAACACGACTTTGATGTTTTTCAAGCGCAATTTTCAAAAAGCACCGCTCCTTGTTACATTTTCGTTTGACATCGGCGTTTTTTTGTGTATAATAGTAAAGTAAAATCCATTTCCGAGGAGGTGAATCAGATGTCAACAGTTAAAGTCGGCGAAAACGAAAGTTTGGAAAACGCTATCCGTCGTTTTAAGAGAAAATGCGCTCGTGACGGCATCATCGGCGACCTCCGCAAGAAAGAGGCTTACGAGAAACCCAGCGTAAAACGCAAAAAGAAAGCTGAGGCTGCTCGCAAGAGAATGTACAAATCATAACCAAAATCGATGCGTGCTTTGCGCGCATTGTTCGGAGGCATGGCTCAGTTGGTTAGAGCACACGGTTCACATCCGTGAGGTCACAGGTTCGAGTCCTGTTGCCTCCACCA
>DBJV01000101.1:1410-1573 GCA_002297185.1 Christensenella sp. UBA767 | reverse complement strand
GGCGGATTGTTTTTTTATGTCCGTTTTGGCAACGAAACTCGAACTTGACGGCAGCCGCCGTCACCATGCGATGCATGGCTGTGACCTCGGTCACACTGCACGCTGCGCTCCGGATTGCAAGCAATCCCGCTCCGCTGATGAGCGAGTCCTGTTGCCTCCACCA
>DBJV01000101.1:0-1374 GCA_002297185.1 Christensenella sp. UBA767 | reverse complement strand
GGCGGATTGTTTTTTTATGTCAATGGACTTGCGGCAATATATAATTGTAGGCAAACTATGTTTGTAACATGCACTTGTGTAGCGTGAGGCATGATAGAGGGGGTTATTCTATACTATTTGCATATTGACAATTTTTCAAGGGTATTTTATAATTATGATATAATAATTTAATTTTAATTTATTGATAAAATAGATTATGAGGTGAAAGATGAGGATACTTGTTGTTGAGGACGATGAGAAGTTGTCGAAGATTTTGGCGACGTCGTTGAGTTCGCTCGGAGAGGTAGATATTGCGCTTTCGGGCGAAAAAGCGTTGCAAAACGTGGAAAAAGTGTATTACGACGTGGTAATTCTCGATTTGATGCTGGGGAAATTGTCCGGTATCGATACGTTGAAAGAGATACGAAGAATGCATATTATGCCTGTCATAATTCTTTCAGCGCTCAGCGACGTGGATAAGAAAATCGAGTGCTTTAAGCTTGGTGCGGACGACTACATGACCAAGCCGTTTTCGAGAGAGGAACTCATTGCGAGAATAGAGGTCGTGTTGAGGAGAACGGGCGGAACGTTCAGCGCAACGGACTACCATTACAAAAATATGGAAGTCAATTTTGCCAACAAGATGCTCAAAATCGACGGCAATTACGTTGAAATGAATAGAAAAACCTACGAGATTTTGGAACTTTTGGTGCGCAATAAAGAGATTATTATGGCAAAGCAACAAATTTTCGACAGAATTTGGGGATACTATTCAACGACGGGTATTCAAGTTATCGACATCAATATTTTTCGTTTGAGAAAGATATTGCAGCAATACGGATTCGATCAAAACCTCAAAACCATCAAAGCGACGGGCTATATGTGGACCGAGAAGGTGTGATTATGCCGAAGATTGACAGAGATATAAGAAAACAATGGATATTGTTTGCACTCATAAACATGATGATACTCATCGTGGTTTTCGGCGCGTTTATAGCGGGGTACGTCATATTCGGCACGGGCGCAGCGGAAAGAGAACTTAAAAAAGGACTCGAAGATTATGCGCAGACGCTCAAAAAATACGATTTGCAAGAACTGCTTGACGCTTGCACGAGCGAGAGCGGAAATCTCGACGCAAACAATCCTTCGTACAGTTTCGGCGTGTACGTAGTGAGAGGCGACGGAAGTTACGGCTTTTACACCAACGACCAGTTTCTTGCTCAAAACGCACCCGAAATCGGCGGAAAGGCGGACGTTGTGCAATCTATGACGTTTGCCTCGCACGATTTTTTGACTTACACGACGGCGGTTGACGGCAATGCAGGTGCATATATCAAAGTGTTTGCTTGCTCAGATCATATCACGACGGGCAATGAAAACGTGAAGTTATACAGT
>DBJV01000089.1 GCA_002297185.1 Christensenella sp. UBA767 | reverse complement strand
CTATATCGCTTGCTTGGTGTGCGCGCCTTCGGCGCGGTTTTTGATTATTTCTTCCTTATGTCATTGCGAGGAGCAACATTGTTGCGCCAATGTCGAGCGAGGAAACTTGCTTGCAAGGGTTTCCGAACGGCGACATTGACGGAATGACAAGTGGAGTATTTCCCATTCGGATAAGGCTACGCCTTCCGCAATTATTAATTATTAATTTTTAAATATTAATTAAAAAATTGCGCCGTCGCGTAAAACGACGGCGCAAACATAATGCACCTTAACATAATCTTGTCGTCTTACACTCCGTATCGATTGCGTCCGCTTTTCATCGTTTTGGTAGCACCGCCACTCCGACTTGAGACGCTTTCACATAGTTTCTGATTTCGTGTTTATTTTACAATATTATCTACGTTTTGTCAATCGGCTCACATCATAAACAAAATCGTTGCACCAAGCACTCTGCTCTTTGCCAAAAGCGGAATATACACGTTGGCTATATCTTCCTCGCTGATGCTCTGCGTGAAAATGCTCATATCGGCAAGCGTTTGGATTGCCGCTTTCATTTCGGACTGTTCCGCAAAATAGTCATCGACAAACGCCTTGATATCCGCCGCAACGTTATCTTTGAGGACTCTCGACACCTTATCGTTGACGGCGTTAAGCCCAATCGTAACGTAGTAGTCGTACCAATCCGCCGTATATAGTTCATCCGTTCTGAAAATGCGCTCGTTTTCTATAAAGTTTCCAAATGAGCATCTGTTAAACGCGTTGCGGAGTTCCGCCTGTGTTGCGTCCCCTCTCGTGTAGTTGTAATAAGTCTCTTTGAAATTGTCAAATCCGCTATCGAAGAAGAACACGAGCGCGATTTGCGTGCCGAGCGCGTCCATAGTCATAACGTCGGAATGCACCACTTCCCACATATCCGAGCCGCTGTCGTCAATTATGGTGTCGTACAGCGATGAAAAGTTGAACATCAAATCGAGCGTGAAAAGCGGCACCGCTTTTTGATACTCGCCCGTATTTGCGCCTATAACGTCGTCTATGATATCAACGAGTTTTTGCTTGTCGTATCCGCCCTCGCCCGTAAGATTGAGTATGGCTCTTGACACGAGAATGGATTGATTGATACGTTTTGTTGCAACGCCGAGTTCGTCTCCGCTTTGCGCGACCGTCAAAAAGTCCTTGATAAAGTCCTCGGACGAGAGCAAATTGTCGCTTGAGGTTACGACGTCGCAAATTGTCGGAATGACGTCAACGACCATATAAGCGTACTTTGCGTATTTGACGATTTGCGCATATATTGCCGAAGATACGGTCTTTTTGTCGAATTTGTCAATCACGAGATCGAGTGCAGCGTTGAGCGAATCAACATCGCTTGTGCCGAGTGCGTCTTTGAGGTCTCTTACGTTTGCAAGGAGCGTATCCACGAGCGTTGCGGTTTCGCCTTCCGTGATTTCGCCGAGTGCGCCGCTGTCGTCAAAAAGTTTGCCGTACAAGTCGTCCGTAATTGCGTTGACGGACATGTTATACGCAAACGATACGAGCCTCGAGAGCGCGTTCTTTGCGTTTGCAAAAGCGGTGAGCATCTCTGTCTTTTCAGCATCGGTAGTCACAAAATCGCTCTTTGCAACGCTGATTGAAAGCCTGTTTTTAACCACGTTGTCGAGTGCCTTGCCCGAAATCGCGCTTTGGCGCATAGTCTGTTCGAGGTCGATAAGGCGATTATAAATGTCGCAAATGGTCTTGTATCCTTTGGACACCATTGCGCACGTCAAATCGTACACGATTGCCGACACGTCGTTTGGAGTAAATCCGACCTCTTTGAGAAGAGGAATAAGAAGTTCCGCATTCTTTTCAAAGTCGCCGAGCAACGTCTTGCCGTTTTGAGACGAAAGCGCACTTGCAAGCGACTTGATTTTTGCCGTCTGCAAATCGGACTCGCTCACCACCGAGCAAATCATCTTCGTCCAACCGAGCGTAACGATATAGTCGCCTGCATCCTCTCTTTCTTTGAGGCTCGCGTCGTCAAGCGAATTTGTCCAACCGCTCGAAACGCCGCTCATAAACGCATTTTCCACGGACGACACCGCGTCGGCGCGCTCTTGTGCGGGATCGGGCTTTTTGTTGCACGCAAAAAGGCACACGCTCAGCATGGCGATCAGCGCAAGACATATAGATACGATTTTCAATTTGTTTTTCATAATCATCCCTTTTTGACAGTATAACCTTTTTTGAAACCGAGTACAAGCGGTATAAGCGTATATCCCACGCCCATAGCGATGCCTACGACGGCAACCACCCACGCCTGATACATAAACTCGAAGTACATTCCGAACAATCGGAGCGCATGGATAAGGCAAGATGCAAGCAACACCGACACGACGAACGAGGCGCAGAACGCCACGAGCGCAACGATTGCGTGTTCCAAAATCTCCGTCTTGAGCAACGTGTTCTTTGACATACCTGCGTTCAACATGGCAACTCTCGATTGCTTTGATACGCCTCTACCTATAAGCGCAGTCGCCACAGTCACGGCAAATATGAACAACGCAACCACCACGGCAAGCGTGCCGATGAGGTCAAACACGGCGTTCATACTCTCCATATCCCACTTGTATGCGTCAAGCGCGGATATCACGTAATAGTTGTTGACGGCGTATTCCGAACGCAGCGCGTCAACGCACTTTTGCACGTCCCCGTCGGACACCACAAGCACGGTATCCACCTTTTTACCGAACACGTCGTCCATGGTCTTTGCGGACACCACGAGGTAGTTTCCGCTGAACAATTCGTGTTTCAAAACGCCGCCGACAATCACTTGTCCGCTCGCTTTTCCAAAAGTCATTTCAAGCACGTCGCCCTCTTTGATGCCGTACAACTTTTGAAGTGCTATATCCACAAAAACGTATGGTTTATCTTCCGAAATGCGTGAATAAACCACGTCTTTTGGCGTAACGTACTCAAAATCTACCATATCTAGAATATCCTCCGAGCCGAGAATATTCATAGTCTTTTCCTTTCCATTTACAAGGATTTCGCCTTGTCCCCAAACCATTTTGGTGGCGTTTTTCACGCCGTCCGTTTGATTGAATTTGTCAACGTCAACGCTCTCTCGAACGTTGGTTATAAACGCCATATCCCTGAACTGATTGACGTAAGTCGTAAACACGCTCGTCGTAACCGACCACGCCATGAACAACGTCATTGCAATCGTCATGCCCGTCGTCAACAGCGTTGACGAGCGCATAAAACGCTTTTCTCTCGTCATATCGAGACTTGCCACTTTCATTGACGGCGCACTTGATTTTCCGCAAACTTTGGCGCACGCTTTCATAAGCGGCGAGGCGCTCGTTCCAAGCGCAAGCATTGCAAGGACGAGACTTACGATGCCCATTGCGCCCGTTGCGCTTTCCACCGTAAACTCTATAATCACGCTCACGACCGTGAGCAAAATAAGGCAAATCGGAATTGCAAATTGCCACTTCGACGTAGGCTTGATGTCCAATTGATTGTCGCGTATCGTACCCTTAAACGCCCTTAATACAGGCGCAAGCGAACTTAGTATCGCCGTGAAAAATCCCACTATGCCTGCAACGAACAGATACAGCACGGAGATATTGAAAACCGTCGCGCTCGTAAGCGTAAGTTTGAGAATTGCGACGAACATACCCACCGCAAGTCCCGAGCCTATAATCGTGCCAAGCATGGAAAGAATTGCGCTTTCTATAAGGAATATTCCGATAAGTTGGCGTTTGGTTGCGCCGACGATTTTGAGTTTTGCGATGAGCGACACCTTTTCACCCTCGCTCATAACGAACAAAATCACGATAATCGCAATGCCGAGCAAGAACACCGCGCCGCCTGCAAGCACCACCGGCGCAGTCAGACTTTGCGTCTGCTCGTTGACGTAAGCGGCGTCTTTCGCCTCTTTCACGAGCAAGTCCTTGTACTCGTCCATAGCGCGGATTTTCTGCATAACGCCCTCGATATCCGCCTCGTCTTTGACCGTGAGGTATATCTCGTTGCAGAGATTGACCGTCACCGAACTCGTAATGAGTTTTGAAAAATTGCTCGACGTGCCGATAATTTGGTACGGAGCATCGCTAAGGAAATACCCCTCTTGTTTTGCGATTGCTCCGACGTAGCAAGTGGTTTGTCTTTGCCCGAGTGACAGTTTGAACATATCGCCGACGTCAAGTCCGAAATGCTTTGCGCACGCCTCGGATATAACGACGTTATCGTCGTTGCGCCCCTCTTTGAGAGAGGATATTTCTCCGCTTGAAACGCTTATCGTCTGCAACGATTCTATTTGGTTTGCCTGAAAGCCGCGCACCATAACGTACTCATCATCGTACATAGCGTACAGTTTGAGTGTGGCGACGACCTCTTTTGCCTCTTGCAAGTTTTTGAGCGGCTCGGCTTTGGTGATGCGGTCGCTACTACTGTCCGTGGAAATGACGATATCCGCACTTCCCACCGCCGCTGTTTCCGTCGCATAAATGTAATCGTAAACCGCGTCCTTAAAGGAAATCATACAAAAAGTCATTGCGACGACCACCGCGATAGCAAGTATCGTGGCAGTAGAGCGCAACGGCTTTGAGAGTATGTTTCTAAACGCGAGTTTGGTCATATCAGGCGAGCAATCCGTCCTCCATCTTCACAATGCGCGAGGCATAGGACGCATGCGCTTGCGAGTGGGTAACCATAACCAGCGCAACGCCGCGATTTTTGTTGATATCCTTCAAAAGTTCCATAACCAGCCTGCCGCGCTCTTTATCGAGGCTACCCGTCGGCTCGTCGAGGAATATGACTTTGGGATTGGTGATAAGCGCGCGAGCAATCGCAACACGTTGCTGCTCACCGCCCGACAATTGCCTCGGATACGCCTTTTGCCTGTCGGCAATCCCGAGATATTCCAAAATCTCCTGCGCACGCTCTTTGTACTCGCTCTCCTTCTTTTTGTCGAGCATAAGCGGAAGAGTCACGTTTTCGTACACCGTAAGATTCGGTACAAGATTGTCAAATTGATAAACGAATGAAAAATCACTTCTGCGCATTTTTGCAAGCTGCTCGTCGGATATCGTAGATAGGTCGTTGCCCAAAAGTTCCACCTTTCCCTCCGTCGCCTTGTCTATGCCGGCAAGGATATAAAGCAAGGTCGATTTACCGCTGCCCGACTCGCCCACGATTGCGACGAATTCGCCCTCATCCAAGCAAAAATCGACGCCTTTCAAAACCTGCGTCTCAACCTCACCCGTGGTGAACGTCTTTTTGATGTTTTCCGCTTTCAATACGTTGTGCGCCATATCTTCCTCCGCGCGCGTAAAAATACACTTATCATTATACCACAGCATATTTGATAAAACAACATTAAAATAATCCTTGCGTTTTTCCACGAAAAACAATCCGAAACTTTTTGGAAAACTGTTTATATACGTCAAAAAAGATGCTATACTGTGTCTATGAAAAAAGATCAACAAGGCACAGTCGAATACGAGATAAACGAAGTCGCGCACGATACGAAACCGCGCCTTCTTTTGCATGCCTGTTGCGGCTCTTGCTCGAGCAGCGTCCTTGAATATCTCGTGCCACACTTTGATGTTACGGTGTATTACTACAACCCCAATATTTTACCGAAAGAAGAGTTTATCAAACGTGAATCAGCACTTAAAGACGTGATTTCGCACTATGACGGCGTAAAGCTCATCGTTCCCGAGCAATCGCAAGAGGAATATATATCCTACGTAAAGGGACACAAAGACGACCTCGAAGGCGGCGCAAGATGCACGCTTTGTTTCAATCTCCGCCTTGAAAACACGGCAAAATATATGCTGGATCATAGCGGTGAATTTGACTTTTTCGCCACCACCCTCACCGTAAGTCCGCACAAGAACGCACCGCTTATCAACGAGATAGGAACGTCTATCGCACAAAAACTCGGCGTCAAATATCTTTGCTCCGACTTCAAAAAACGCAACGGATATTTACGTTCCATACAGTTGTGTAAAGAATGGAATATATACAGACAGACTTACTGTGGATGCGTGAAAGAACTATTGGATTAAATCTTATCGTCCCAAAGCTATGATTATTAACGTAAAAAGCGTTGCAAAATTGCAACGCTTTTTTGATGTTTTTCATATGTCTTTCTGTGATTTTTGTGCGGCGATTACGTCAGGTCGAGGAGATTTCTTCAAGGGTTACAAGCCCCGTTTTTGCGTTTACTCTCACGTCGATTTCATAGACGAGACCGTATTGGATTTCGATTTCGTACGTATATACCGAGTGGCGCAAGTCGGAGGAATAATCTATTTCGCGCTTGCACTCCGTCACGATAGGCACGCCGTTCGTTCCGTACGTGTTGGCAACGAATTGGAGTGCGATTTGTTTTGCCTCTTCCTCTGTTATATTGCAGTTTTTGTTGGCTGCGCCGAACGCCGTTCCGAACACCGACGCAAGCACTATTGCAGCGATAAGAACGATGCAAGCGGCGGTTATCGCAAGCGCACGCAAAGCGTTTTTCTTGGCAAATTTCTTTTGCGCCTTTTTGACGGTTTCCCTATCGCACTCCTCTTCTATGGGGCGAGAGGATTGGTATGCGTCGATAATTTCCGTCATCTTTTGAGCCTTGTCAAGTTCTTGCTCAACATATGCCTTTTCTTCGTCGTTTGCCGTGCCTTCGACGTATTTCTTATATACGCTTTCAAAATCCATACTATTTCTCCAAAATCTTCTTTATTTGTTCCCTGCCTCTAAAAAGCATCACCTTGACGTTGCTTTCGCTCTTGTCGAGCATTGCCGATATCTCGTCTATTTTGAGATTTTCAAAGTAGAAAAGCAAAATAACTTCTTTGAGATTGTCGGCAAGCAGCCCTATTGCGTTGTAAAGCGCGCGGTATTTCTCGTCCTTTACGATTTTTGCAAGCACCTCGTCTCGCTCGTTTGACATGTTCTCGTCAAGTTCGACAATGCGAGCGTACTTGCGCTTTTTGTTGAGAAACATATTGCGGCACACCGTAAGCGCCCACGCTTTGAAGTTGGCGATACTGTCGTTTGCGCTCTTCAACGCTTTGTAAAACGCCTCTTGTGCCAAGTCCTCGGCTTGAGAGGCGTCTTTGGTCAGCGACATCGAATACAACAATATGTCGTTGTAATATTTTATAAACAATTGTTCTATGACGTCGCTGTCCATACTATCCTTTATTTGCTACTTTTTGTTTTTTTTGATTATTTTTGATGTTTTTGACCTTATCAGTCGTCGATTTTCTTTTCTTGAGCGATGATTGTGCCGGTGGTTGCGTTGATCTCGTATTCGTATTCGTATCCGCCTGCTTTGAACTCGATTTCGTAAATCACCACGCCGTGTTCGACGTCGAGTTCCGCCTTTTCAAGCACCACGTTTTCTGCATTTACGCCTGCGTGTGCAAACGCTGTGCGCTTTGCATCCTCAACCGAGATATATTGTCCAACGGGAACTTTGTCGTCATCGTCGTCCTCGTCGTTTTCAATCTCAAACTTGATGATTGCGCCCGTTACCGCATTGATTTCGTAATCGTACTCAACCGTGCCTTTTTTGAACTCGATTTCATACACGTACGCACCCTTTTCAAAGTCGAGTTTTGCCTTGGTTACAGTCACTTCTTCCGCCGTTACGCCTGCATTTTCAAGCACTATTCTTTGCGCCTCTTCTATGCCGATAAACGTAACTCCGTCGGGAGCTTTTTCGATGACGGTCTTGTCGTTCACTTCTTTTTTGTGGATTGCGCCAGTCGTTGCGTCAATGTCGTATTCGTACTTGACCGTACCCACTCTAAATTCCACTTCATAGAGGTATTTTCCGTCGTCGAAGTCAAATTCAACGTCGAGTTTCGTAACCTTATCAATGGTTGTAGCCGCGTCCTCGAATGCGATTTGCTTTGCTCTTTCTGCGCCGATATATTGATTTTCGTTTGCATACGGCGGCGTGGGAACGTTGTCTTTATCCACTTGATGATCGTTGATTTTGACGGATTGAACGGTTTTGTTTTCGTCAATTGTTACGTCGTATTTTACGCCGTTGATGACCACTTCCACGACAAACGTGTTTTTCTTTGCCGTTACCGACGAGTATTGAACCTTTTGTCCTTCCGCTCCGACTGCTGCGAGAGCGATGTTTTGATACTCTGCATTTCTTTTGCTTTCAGCATTACCGTTATTGTCGCAAGCGGCAAATATCACTGCGCAAGCAAGCAATGCTACTATCGCTAGTGTGATTATAAATTTCTTTTTCATAGGGGTTGCCTCCTTAGGTTTTTCACATATAAGACACCCCTGCGCCCAAAAGGTTACAAACTTTTTTCAAATTATTTTCCAAAACGTTTGCATTCCCAATTATTAAACTTTGCCCACAAGAATTTCTTGCGGGCAAAAATCGTAGTTTACGTTTTTATATTTTATAGATTTTTCTTTGATGCCACATAGAAGAATATACCCAACATAACAAATATATTTCCTTTCATATACTCTTCTTTTTTGGCGTCGTGATTTTCAAGCACCTTTCTCAATGCGTCGGCAGACTGCACGGAATCAAAATATTTCGGCTCGCACGCATTCCAGTATTTCGGATTGAAATACATATCCCATAGCGTTTCTCTTTCCTCGCCGCCGAAGTCAATAGAAGATATCGCCGTTGACTTCAAGGATATATCCTCGTATCCGTTATTGTGCAACATTACGGGGATTTTTCTTGCCATATGCCTGTCGCCGGATTCTTTTGAGTGTTGATACAGATAGAAACAACTGTCAAAGAATTCCGAATTGGGATATGCCATACTTACGCCGTCGTCCTCGTCCTGTATGAATATGTATCCGCCCTCGTTCAGGAACTTGTAAAGCGTCCTTAGTATTGCGTCGGGATTTTTGGTATGCAATAGTACGGACGATATATGTATCAAATCAAAGCCTTTTACTCTGCTCTTTTTGAGTATAACGTTCATTCGAGATTCAAACGATTCGTCTGTTATATCCGCATCGAAAAAGGAATTTTTGTCGTTTTCGTAATTGTCAATTGCCTTATCGAGCGCACCGATATTATCGTCGATTCCAACCAGTTTTGAATAATCTCTGCCCTCCAATCTCCTTATAATATTGTCACCGTCCGAACATCCGACGTCCAATATGACAGGCGATTCGAGTTTTTCAAAAACCTCGTCGAGATATTTTCCTGCTATTCTGTTCAAAAACTGATTTTGTGCGTCTATTCTCTGTTTCTCGATATCGGTTGTGCAATCGTAAATACTATTGACGCCTTCGGAATAAGATCTTTCGATTTTCGCTTGATCCAAAATCTTCAAAACCAACTCGTCGATTGATCGATAGTCGTTCATAAACAGGAAGTTAAATCTGCCTATCATGGCTTTCACTTCCAAAAAACTCTCGCTCTTAACGTCAACGTCATCGATTACCACCGGCACGATGTGGAAACTCTTATCGTCTTTTTGTTTCTCAACCGCCATATATATCTCATTCAAAACGTAATTGGATTCGATACTGTTGCTTGACAAAAACACGACGAAATTGGAAGATTGTTTCATCCCTTCGATAATGGCTTTTGTAAACTGTTGCCTGCAATCGGCAAGTTGAAACCAACATTCTATTTGAAAGAACTTGAATTTATCAACGATTTCTGAAACTATTTCCGCATCACCGTGAGAATACGAAACGAAAAAATCTTTCATTTAACTCCCCTTTTTATCTACTGTTTTTCTTGTATCATAGACTTGACTTTCATAAGTCTCGTCGTTGCGCCTCTCTCGTTTTCGTCGAGTTTTTGGGCGATGTACTTGATAGTTTCCTCGAGTTGCGGAATCATAACGTATTCCAACGCATTCACGCGCCTACGGTTTTTCTCTATCTCGTCGGCAAGCATATTGCACGTCTTTTCCACTTCCGCAAGTTTCAAAAGTTTTGGGAGCAATCCCGTAAGCGACGCAATGGAATCGTCCAATTCGCTCGTAACGCTTGCAAAGGAATACGGATAAAGTTCGCTCGCCTCGCTCTCGGTAATGGTAAATACAGGTACGTCAACGCTCATAACGTTCTTTGAGGACGTTTCAAGCCCCACCTTTGCCGACGGCATAGCGATAGCCTCTTCGATAACGGCGTCGCTCGAAACGGCGCGCGCAAGCATAAACGCCTTCAAAGAGTCCGTCAATTCCTTCTCGACTTCCTCTCTCAAACGCTTATTTTCTCGCACGTAAAGCATAAATTGACGAATCATTTCGTCCGATTTATCCTTCAATAATTTGTGACCGCGAGTGGCAGTTTTGAGACGATTTTTGAGTCGTCTCAACTCCATTCTCGTTGGGTTGACGTTGAGTTTTGCCATTATTCTTCCGTTTTACCCTCGTTTTCGAGGTATTTTTCGATATACTCGTCTCTGATACGTTTAAGTTCGCTCTTTGGTAATATCTTGAGCAATTTCCAGCCGATATCCAGCGTTTCCTCTATGGAGCGGTTGGTATCGAAACCTTGCGACACGTATTGTTTTTCAAACTCTTCTGCAAATTGCGCGTACTTCTTATCCGTTTCGGTAAGCGCGGCGTCGCCGAGAATAGAACTGAGTTCCTTTGCCTCTTTTCCTTGTGCGTACGCGCTGAAAAGTTGGTTCATGGTGTCTGCGTGATCTTCTCTCGTCTTGCCCTTGCCGATGCCCTTGTCTTTAAGACGAGACAGCGACGGCAATACGTCGATGGGCGGAAGTATGCCCTTCTTGTAAAGTTCACGCGAGATGATGATTTGTCCCTCGGTGATGTATCCCGTAAGGTCGGGAATGGGGTGCGTTTTGTCGTCCTCTGGCATTGTCAAAATCGGAATTTGCGTAATAGAACCTTTCTTTCCGACTATTCTTCCTGCGCGCTCGTACATGCTTGCAAGGTCGGTGTACATATAACCGGGATATCCGCGACGTCCCGGAACTTCCTTTCTTGCCGCCGAAACTTCACGCAACGCCTCTGCGTAGTTGGTGATATCGGTGGTGATGACAAGCACGTGCATATCCTTTTCAAACGCAAGGTATTCAGCGCAAGTGAGCGCCATTCTCGGAGTGGAGATACGCTCGACTGCAGGGTCGTTTGCGAGGTTGATAAACATAACCGCACGCTCGATTGCGCCCGTCTTTCTGAAGTCGCTGATAAAGAAGTCCGCCTCTTCAAAGGTGATACCCACAGCCGCAAACACGACTGCGAATTTCTCGTTCGTGCCACGCACTTTCGCTTGTCTTGCGATTTGCGCCGCAAGTTCCGCGTGAGGCATACCCGACATTGAGAACACGGGCAATTTTTGACCTCTGACCAGCGTATTAAGTCCGTCGATTGCGCTTATACCCGTCTGAATAAACTCGTTGGGATAGTCTCTTGCGACGGGGTTTATAGGCTGACCGTTGATGTCAAGTTTCATTTCGGGAATGATAGGCGCGCCCCCGTCACGAGGTCTGCCCATACCGTCAAAAACTCTGCCGAGCATATCTTCGCTCACGCCCAGTTCAATGCCGTGTCCCAAAAATCTGGCTTTGGACGTTGCCATTTTGATGCCCTGCGACGCCTCAAAAAGTTGCACGAGTGCCTTATCTCTATTGATTTCAAGCACTTTACCACTTCTCACTTCGCCGTTTTCCTGTCTTATTTCGACAAGTTCGTTATACTTTACGCCCTCGACGCCCTCAACGAGCATAAGAGGCCCGACGATTTCTCTTATCGTATTGTATTCTTTAAGCATCAGATACCTCCTTCATCGGTGAGCGCATGCATTTCGTTCTTGATTTCGGCAAGCACGTCGTCAAATTTCGACATTTCGCTCTCGGGAATATATTTTGCTCTGCCGATTT
>DBJV01000088.1:13753-21521 GCA_002297185.1 Christensenella sp. UBA767 | reverse complement strand
TTCTTGCAAGCATGGTCTTTACAATGGTCGCTTGCGACAACAAAGATGAAGATTTGCCGACGATAACCATCGAAACAGAACCCGAACCCGGCACTGAATTGAATGCAGGCGACGAAGTCGTGTTCTTAGTTTCGATATCGGACAACAGCCCGTACACCGTTTACGTTGACAATGAAAAACTTGCAAAAATCAGCGGTAAAAAATTGCAAATCCTCAAAGCTCCGGCTATCGACACGGAAATCAATTTGACCGTCAGAGTCAATCGCCTTTCCAACCTTACAAAGTCGGTTAAGTTTGTCGTGAAGGCACCGTCCGTACTTCCCACGCTCACAATGTCGTCAAAGACTGCGTCGGGTACGAAACTCAAAGAAGGCGACGAAGTCACCATCAATGCTGCAGCATCCGACGGAAGTGAAGTTTTGCTCAGCGTAAGCGACACCAAGTTGGCAAGCGTCAGCGGAAACATCGTAAGCATTATCTCTACGCCCGAATACACGACGCCTCTCACGATCACGGCGTACCTCAAGGATTATCCGGATGTCACGAGAGAAAGAAAATACTACGTAAGTGCCGCTGAAAAAGACGGTGAAATCAAAGGCAAAGACGGAAACGTTCTTACAACCGACATCCTCAAAGCTCTCGGCAATGAGAACATTACCGTTTCGGGTACCGTTACCGATTATTATATCGACACCGAAAACACCGCAAACAGCATGACGACTATTTACAACACCAAAGTCATGATGTCCGACGGCGCATGGTATGGCGAATGGTATGCAGACGGCTCGCAAAGCAACCTCATTTACGACAACTATCGCAAAGGCGACACGGCAGATTACACCTACGTCAACAACGACGGCGAAGTTACGACAGGCGGACACGCACTCGAAAGAATTTACATCGACAAGAACAACACCGTTCAAAGAAAGGTTGAGTCCGACTTGATGAGCAATGCGCTCGTTTGGGAAAATCAACATTTGTGGAACCATATCGCGGAGATGGCGACGGATATCAGCTCAAAGTTCATCTACGACACGGTCAACGACGTGTTCACATATGAGTGGTATATTGTTGAGAACAGTTACGTTGTTGTCAAAGATCAATACGACTATTATCTCATGACATATCTCTCCTACAGCCTCACTCCGTTCCTCGACGATACGCTTGACAGCATTTCCTTCAAAATGGAAAACGGCGAAATCACAAAGTTGATGGCAAGAACGGAAACTCAAACCGGCGACAACAAGGTCGCGTATACCGAAGTTTCTCTTAACTTCTCCGACATCGGCACAACCACGGTTCCCGAACCCACGAAGTACGAACACGTAGAGGACAGCGCACTTGCAAAAGCCATCGAAAAGATGAAGAACGCAACCAACTATACGTTCTCTGCAAAAGAAATTGCAACGACGTCACCTGATATCGATTCGAGCGATTATGAAACTTCTGCGTCTACTTCCGCATCTTTCCCGACGCTCACCAACAATGGTACTGTCGGCGTAGTCGGACGTATCACGTCTGATAAAATTTTGCTTAAGAGAACTGGCGAATATCAACAATACGACGATTATCAATATTGGATCGAATACACCGGTTACAATCAAGTTTCCGCAGACAAGTACGACTATTTCAAGTATGATACGTCCGCAAAGAAACTCGTAGGCACCAAGAAATATTCCGGAACTATCGCAGACGTCATTCCGCAATGGAATTTCTCCGCAGATGTATTCAAATATGCAGGCGGCAGAAAAGTCCTCGGTGAAAACGGTCAAATCGTTGAATATGCAGAGTACGTGTTGCGCGATAGTCAAATAATCGGCGAAATCGCAAAAGAGTTCAGCATGCACTCCAATGCGAATAGCACCGTAGCGTCCTCCAAATATCAACTCTCCATTTTGGTTGATTTGGACGGAAACGTAGTGTCCACGTCTTATCCTTATGAGTACGGTGGATGGTTCGGATACGTAGAAACCACGTATTCCGACGTAGGAACAACGGCTTTCACCGACGAGTTTGACGGCTATGAAGAAAGAGTGTTGCCCGATTGGTCTGACCTTTCTACGGACAGCTATTGGTATAAACACACTTCCAATCTCGAGAAATACGGTTGCTACAACGAGAATGCAACGGGTAGTGACAAGTATCACAAGTACGGTGTCTGCGATCACAAAGCAACTTTCGATAAGATAATCAAAGACGTGTACAATATGGAGGCAAACCAATTCATCTCCATGAACTCACTTAGAGAAATCTTCGGTGACAGCATCAACGCATTCTTCGGTTATAAGTCCGAGACTTTGACAGACGGCACAACCGCATACACCGATTATATCAATTTGACGGCGCAAGCTCCTGCTGCGTATCTTGACGATAAAAACAATTTGCAAGCAGGATTCGGCGAGTTCTTCGACAAGATTAAGACCGTGTTGGAGAGCGCAGGATTCACCTACAACGCAGGCGTCAGCGATATCACCGGCGGCGAGAGAGGCACGTCCGACAGAAAGATGGTGTTCTCAAGCGATAAACTCACCATCGCAATCACCAACAATCACACAAGACATTGCTGGATTTATATCTACAACTACGGAGATTATCCCATTGCATAATCTTCAAAGCAAAAAACAAATAATGTCGGAGTCGATATTATGAAAAAGAAATTACTGATTATAACAGCCATAATATTAATATTGACTGCCTTGACATTCGCAGGCTGCGACAATGGGGGCGGGGACGATCCCACCCCCGACGTCCCGCCGACGCCAAGTCCTCAAGAGGTAGTCAAAGTAATCGCGAAGGAGGAATCCGTACTCATCCACGAAAAGAATTTCGCGGATTTTGACTTTACGACGCTTTTTGTCATTACGGTTGACGACAGGGAGATCTTGATTCAATCGACCTATCTCGATTTGAGCCATCTTCCGCAAAATGCAGACGAAGAAGGCTATGTGACTTGCACGTACGGCGAAGAGAGCGCAACTTGTTACGTAAGCATCAAAGCAACCCAATACGTGCTTGATTTGGCAAAAGACGAAATAACGCTTACACAAATTCAAATTGACGACGGATTCGATTTCCTCGCTCTTTTCTCTGCAAAAGAGGACGGACAAAATGCGCAAATCGAAGAGAGTATGATACGTAACACCGTAAAACGTGCTGTCGGCGATTATACGTACAGCGTAACCTATCACGGCATTACAAAAACGCTTACCGTTCACGTCACAGAGGCGCATCGCGTCGAAATCGTCAATTCTTACAAAGAATATTCTCTCGTAGCGTCCGAAATAGAAACGTTTGATTTTACCCAATTGTTTTCGCTTTACGTTGACGGCGTAGCAGTCAAGGTAGAGAAGAGCATGCTCGATTTGAGTGCGCTTGAAAACGCAGAAGAAGGCAACGTCTATGACGTCGTGCTGTCCTATAGATACAGCGAGAAATTTGCTTTTGAAACTCTTGCCGCAAAGGTTAAAATCGCTGCGCCGAAGTCAATAGTACTTACCGCAAGCAACGTAGTCACCTATCCCAACGGTGGATTTATCGATTTAACCAAACTCTTTACGATAAAAGACGGCGACGTATACGTTCCTGTCACTATCGACATGATTTCGGGCGATATCGACTATTCAAACGAGGGAATCAACAACATCACTTTGACTTATAAAGGACAGACTGCCACGGCAACCGTGGAAGTTAAGCGAGGAGTGGTGATCGACTTGCCCAAAGGCGATACGATTATCGTGAGAAAGGGCACGAGTAAAAACGCATACAATTTCGCAGACGATATTTCGGTCGTGATAAACGGCTTTAGATTTTCGTTTGTGACTTACGGAGACGGAACAAACTTCCATATCGATACGACAAACGTCGATTTCGACACCGTCGGGTCTTATGACGTTACCGCCGTTATTCCGTATAAAAACTCAAAGAGCGGCTCCGTTCAAAACGTGGAAAAAACGTATACTTACGTCGTAAAAGAAACCACGTATGAACTGTCCGTAAATCAACAAGAAATCGTGCTTGCGCAAGGCACTGCCTCGTACGACGTGTTCAAAAACGTCGTTGCGAAAGTAAACGGCATCAAAAAGATGCTTATTGCCGACAAAGAGATCGCAAAAACGGACTCTTTGACGGTTTGGGCGCAACTCGTTTCAACGCCCATAGATTTCAACGAAATAGGCACTCAACACGTCAAGATCGCAGTATATCCCGAAGGCGTGGATACAACGCCCGTATACGTCGAATTTGACGTAAGAGTAAAGTCCGGTGTGGACATTATCCCCAACAACAAAGTGGTGTTTGTCGGCGATACCGTTTACGTATCGGATTTGTTTTCAATCAAAGACGGCGACAACGATATCAAAGTCACCGCAGATATGATAGAAGGCAAGGTTGACACCTTCAAAGCAGGTGTTTATACCGTAACTATCGATTATCTCGGTTTGCAAGCAGATGCAAAAGTCATCGTATTTTCCGATGATATCGTCGGCACGTATAAGACCAATATGACAACTATTCCGAGCGAGATAAGTAAGGATTACGGCAGTTGGGATGGCGAGGATGAAGATGCGTCTTACGGTGACGGCGAAGATGGCGACGAAGAGGAAAAGCCTGTTGTCCAACTCAAAGATATGACGTTCTCTCGCGACGGAAATATAACCGTAAACGGCAAGTCCGCCACGGTTTCCGAGTGTATTGACGAAACGACGATTGTCATCACCATCGGCAGCGATCAATATACGATGTACATCAACGACGGCATCGTTGTCCTCAATCCCGACAATTCCTTGAAGTTGACTTTCACCGACAACAAACGTCCGCTTGTCTATTTCAGCGAAAACGAGTGGCAACTCACAAATCACGTCGTCGTCAATTATGGTATAAACTACGTGCTTTCCGTCACTACGACTTGCTATTCAATAGACACTTTCAGGGCTGTAAGAAAGAATGGCGACGAGACGAAGTGGTTTGGTCTTTACGTAGAATTGACTTCCTCAACGTCCAGCGACCACGTTTACGAAGTGAATTGGGGCGAGGCAAGCTACCCTGACGATTTCGTTCCTGCACCCGGCGTATCTTCCGCGTTGACGTACAACGGAACGAAATACGATATTATTTTGTCAACCGCGACTAATGCCAAGGTGCAACAGAACGTCGATCAGAAAAAATATGCAGGTATGACGTTTACCGGCACGTTCGACGGCGATAGCAAAGCAAAACTTTCTTTCGATTCGAGAGAATGGGTTACGCTTAGAGCAAATAGTACTACAATTCTTTCGGGACTCAGCTTGTCCGAAGTGAACGCTATGCGCAACGGCGGATTCGATTACGACAATGATATAGTGTTCCTTTACAAATACGAAAACGATTATTATTCGTACAAGTTCAAACTCGACGTGGACAACAAAACGTTCGAACTCGTAGAGAAGGACAATCTATACGGATATTACGAGTATAAGGACAAATATATCTATCTCGACGGCTATGGCACCGGCATAATCAAAATGGAAGGCACAGGCTATACAAAAGTGAGCCTTTCCTACACAAAAACCGCCAATGAGATAACGGTCAAGTTTATAGACGCTCCGTACACGTTTGCATACGGCGAAGAGGCAACGTTCTATCTTGCGACTTTCGGCAACGTTCTTACCGTCAAACAGATGGAAGGCGGCGACTTTGGCGGAGTTGAGTTTGTCAACTCGCACATCGTAAGCGGCGCGATAGTCAAACTTGATGAAACGGCGTTCACGGGTGATGCGCAAGCGGAAAGAAAAAAGAATTTCTGGGCTGCGCTCCACATCATTACTGCTGACGGCGAGCTAAACGATACTCAAAAGCAAGCATATACCGACATCACGTCTATAAGTTGGACGATTGCAGGTTTTTATCAATTCAGCGTCGCGCTTGAACTGAACGGCGAGCAAATCACGGCATATTATGCGATGCAGATACTCAACAACAGATTGTTCCTTGGCAATTCGTGGATTGCGGCGTATCCGCACGGCGTTTCCAACAGCGCGGTATCTCTCGAAATCGACAAATACGGCAGAGTGATACTCAACACAGGCGACAAATACGTAGGCTATGCAAATCTCACCGATAACACAATCGTCAGTTCCATTCTTAAGAATGCTGCAGGCGACGTTGTCAAAATCGAGATTACGCGAGTAGACGACGGATTGGTATCTGTCAGAGCGACAGGCGCGGTATTGCTCAACGAGTACTTCTCGGCAGGCTCTGTCGAAGTGGTTGGCGGAAACGGCGCCGTGATAAGAAAAAACACCTACAACGACAAGACAACGTATATGTTCTCTACGTCCGCAAACGGCACGATGCAAACGCTTACCGACATTCAAACGCTCGAAGGCACGGGAGTTGAGAACGGCTCGGTTATCTCGTTTGAGGTCGAACAAAAGACGTACGTTGCAAAAATCGTTGCGTGGGGCAATGCCGAAAGCGGACTTTTGCTCAGCGACGCAGTCAGAGGCACGTATGTTTTGGCGGACAACCCGAATCTTGTGATTGACGGCTTTGGTTCTGTCACGCTCGACGGAAACAAAGGCACTTACGTCATCAATGCAAACGGCTCGTTGCTCGTTACGATAGGCTCAAATATGTACGTATACGACGTGAATACAAACAACTACACCTACAAACAAAGCAACATCAAACTTGACGAATCTTTGCTCAAAGGCAAGATATTCAGCGCAAAATACACCTTCGCTTGCCCCAGTGGCGAAGGCTATGTATACACTGCAACCACCATGTTTGAGTTTGCCGAAGGCGGTGCGGTGAAGGTCACGTCCACATCTTCCGACCACAACAGCGGCGAGGACGCTTGTGAAGATGCATACAATCCTCCGTTTGTCGGCAACGGCACGTACTCGGTGAGCGGAAACACCGTAACCGTGAGCGTCGGCGGCGCAACGTTCGTGTTCAAAATCAGCGACGTTTCGCTTGCAAATGAGCTTGTCTGCACGTCTACGACGTTGGATTCAAGCACGGATCAGGCGGCGTTCAGAGTGGGGCAAAATTTTTCTGCATAATAAATGAAAAAATCGACTGTCAAAAAATTGACAAATAGTCGATTTGGACGTAAAATATTTGCATAATAAAAGAAATATTAGCAAAAATTGCATAAAAATGCGGATTTTGCATTGAAAATCGCATATTTTGCGATGAAAAACTGAATATTTAATCGCTTTGATGTGCGCACACGAGGTACGGGTGCGCACATCGTAGTATCAAAAAGCGATAAAAGTGGGCAAAAATACCGCTTTTTTTACACAAATTCGCCCGAGAAAAACTCGATGTGGCGACACAAAAATTGTATCAACCGATAGCATTATATAAAGGAGAAAGACAATGAAACGCAACAAAATTATGTTTGTGATTGCAATCGTTGCAATATTGGCGGTTTTGTTCGTTGCTTGCGATGACGGGGCACAACCCGAGCATACTCATACATACGGAGCATGGAGCATCACAACGCAACCGACGGAAACGGCTACAGGTACCGCAACGAGAGCATGTGCTTGCGGAGATGTCGAGACGGCTACAATCGCCAATTTGAGCGATGCAACCGTATGGACGGTCGAGACAAGCCAAGATGCAACTCACACTAGCAAAGGTTTCAAAGTGTACAAGTCGGCATACGGCTCCGTCACGGTGACGATCGAAAAGACGACCGAACACACCTATGGTACTTGGACGCTTACGAAGAATCCGACCGCAACCGAAACCGGCACGGCAAAGAGATCTTGCGTATGCGGCG
>DBJV01000088.1:7684-13659 GCA_002297185.1 Christensenella sp. UBA767 | reverse complement strand
TCCGTGTACGGTACAGTGCTTGTAGAGGTTCCTGCAGGTCAACACACCTACAATAACTGGGTTATCAAGACTGAGCCGACATTGACTGATGCCGGTCTTGCACTCAGCACTTGCGTATGCGGTCACTATGTGGAGCAATCCATCCCCGCACTCACAGATACAACTGTATGGACAAAACAACACACCGATGCAACGCACGCAGCGGCAGGTTCTGACGTCTATACGTCCGTATACGGCACGGTAACAATCGTCATTCCGCAAATCGCTCACGATTTCACAGGTGAATACAGAGACAATGGCGACGGCACACACAGCCGCAAATGCACAGGCTGCGACGCATACAGCACCGCTGTCGAGCATGACTTCAGCAAGAAGATCGTTGACGACGCACACAAAGCAACCGATGCAGATTGCACGCACGCAGCAACTTATTATTATTCTTGCGAATGCGGCGCAGTAAGCACCGAATTGACCTTTGAAAGCGGCAAAGCAGTTGGACACAACTACAGCGAGTTCAAGGTCACCAAAGAGCCGACCTGCACGGAAACAGGTACGGCAGATTCCATCTGCTCCGTTTGCGGCGATACGCAACACAACACACTTGCAGCGCTTGGACATAAATATACAGACCAATACGAACAAATTTCGTTTGATTATGGCGATTACGGTGAAGTTTATCAACACGCACCCAAGTGCGATGTTTGCGGCTACGTAAATGAAAGTGATTCCGAGAATCACACATTCGATAACGAACACTTCTATGTTACATCGGGTGATGATGTTTATGAAGTTTGCACAAAGTGCGGTTTTTATGATTCTGAAGATCCTATCAGCAGTTTGTCTGACTGGACAATCAAAGAGCGTGTCGTAGCAGACTACAATCAAGCAGGTTACACCATCTATACGGATGGAACGCGTACGTATCGCAAAGACTTTGACAAACTTGTCGCTCCGTATGACGGAAAGACATACACCGTATTCGAATTGAAAATCGACGATAACGGTGCGTTCAACAATTACTATTGGTCATCCGCAAGAGTTACATTGAATGCAAACGGCGAAGGCAACGGTACGGCGTTCCCGCTTGACGGAACTACCAAATTTACAATGGTAGATCCAACGACAGGGGCTGTTAGACGTATAAAAGGATCTGATAGTTACGAAGGCTATGTCGACTTTGAAACAGGTATCATTATTACAACTGCAAGGGGATTGTATAGCAACGTATACATGTTTGTTCCTGTTGAGAGCGGTATTCAATCGGATGATATAAACGGCTCGGTATTGGCAGGTGGAATTGCAACTTCTTATACAACGCTTTGCAACCTGCAAGAAACTCATACATTCAACATACTCATCAATGACGAAGGAGTTCTTTTCGGCGTTAAATTTGAAGGAAAAGACGGCAATGTGTTGAATTCAGCTGAATGCGAGAATTCCGACTATGTCAAAGTCTATGGAAAAGACGGAACAGTGCTTGGCGCATATCAAAAGAATACAAATGGCGTATTCCAAGAGACAGACGGCAAAGAAGGTACATACGTCGATGCAAACTACGGCACAGTAGTGCTCAACGGTATCGGTGGCGCAACAATCGGCGAAAGCACGGGTATTTACTCCTACAATGCAGACAAAGCTGTTTATGAACTCTACGTCGGCACAAGCCAGGCCGATGCAACTGCATACTACACGTTCACGCTTACAGATGACGGCATTGCACTCACCAAACCGATGACTACAATCACGTATGTCACGGCTTATGGCGAAAATACAATTGGTGCTGAATATAAAAGTGTCAATACCAATGTCAAATTCACTCTTCCTGTACTTGCAAACGTTGCAGAGGCAGGTGCAAATGAGTTTGTCGGTTGGACAATCGCAGGTCAAGACGGTTATGTCACAGAATATACTCCCAATGGCACGGATGTCACGTTTACAGCCGTTTGGAAGGTAGTCTATGTCGTTTCAATAATTGACGGCGCAGAGGGCGTTGACCATGTTAATGTTCCTGCAGAAGAAGTTATCTATGACAAATTGCCAGTTTGGGATATTGCCGGAAATCGTAGATTCGTCGGTTGGTTTGTCGACACTGATGCTGACGGCAAATACACGGAAGGAACTGATCTTGAACTTGCCGAAGATGAGAAAGCATCTGAGAATATCACCATTATTGCAGTATGGAGCATTATTCCTAAATATGTTGGTACTTATTATGGATATGAATTGTACGGGAAAGAGGTTACTAACAATGGAAAATCGTTGACGATTGATATTGATGGCAATATGACCGGATACAAGAGCGGTACAATAACTTCGTATGATGCAACGACAAAGAAAGTGATTTGGTCTGGTGGCGAATTCTATTTCGATAATGATGCTAAAATAATACTCGGACTTTACTCTACTCCCAACATTGGTAGCGATTTCTACTTCTTCAGTCAGAGTATGACAACTACAGACAAGATAGTCGCAAACTATGCTGTATATGCGCGAGATTCTATCACAAATCAAACAGGGTATTACGCACGTTTCATAGTGGCAAAGACTGCACTAGGCGATAACACCATCGTGTTTACGTTTGGCAACAAAGTTTATAGTGGTGTTGAGGTCAAAGATGCCTTGGGCAATACACTTGATGTTTCAAGCAAAGCGACTAATTCAATTGATAAATCAGCGACAGTAATCGTTTATAAAGATGGCAAATCCGTATTTGCTCGTGCTGCTGCGGAAGGCAAATCGACAATTGGTAGCAGCTCAAGCTCATCATATTTACCGCGTGAACTCGATGAATACTTTGGCACCTATACATGTGAAGGTCAAGACAATCTTGTTCTTGACGGCACTGGTACATTCACTTGGGGTGCAAAGAGTGGCACTTATACTGTCCTCAACGCAGATGCAAAGACATTTGACTTGTATGTAGTCGAAAACGGCAATAATGTTGAGTATTACACAGTAACTCTCGACGGTAGCACTTATACTTACGAAAAGCCGATGGTGACCGTTACTTACACAACAGCAATTACACCGATTGAGAAACTTGAGACGTCTGTCCAAGTCAACAAGAACATTGAAATCACACTTCCGGCACTCACAAATGCAGACAATATGTTCAGAGGTTGGTTGATTGCGGATAGCGAAACGCTCTATAACGGCGCATATGTTCCTACAGCCAACGTTGATTTCACAGCAAAGTGGAATACAAAGTATACGTTCAAAGCAGTATACAATGATGGCACAACCGCAGATGTTACAAAAACATATGGCGAGGGTGATGTCGTTGACATCGATACGCCTGTTTGGGCAAAACATAGATTTGACGGATGGTTTACAACGTCAACATTTGATGAAGGAACTGAGTGGAAGAGCGGAACTGCTATTGCTACAAATCTCACGATTTACGCAAAGTGGAGCGATGCAGAACCTTGGTACAATACGTATATTCCAGTACGTGTTTATGATACAAATAAGAATGGTGGTGTAAGCCAGATTTCTATAAATAGCAGTTTTAGTATCGATGCGTATGGCAAGGGTTCTTATTCTTCTTATCCGTTCAACTCGGATAATATAACAGTCGCATATGCGGATAAAGAAACAGGCGCTCTCACCATTACTGTTGGCACAAACGTTTATAATGCATTTATGGACATGACAACCGGTGTGATTGTGATGAGCTGTGCTCCAAACGACACTACTTTCGCAACTGTGGCATATTTGATACCTGTTGCAAAGGTCGTGTATGCAGACATGAAGAATTCTTATTGGAACAGTGGCGAGACTAAAGTGTTGTCATATTCAAATGGCGACACAAGTTATACAGCATTTGTCAATGACGGTAAAGTATATTTTGACGTAACGTTTATGGATGCCGCAGAAAACGGCAATGCAATTGCTGCTGAAAACTGCTACAATGCAAAATCCTTGTATGTGTTCGGATCCGACGGCGAAGAAATCGCAAGATTCGGTTACAATGGCACAACGATGGTTAAAACCGACGGAAACGAAGGTGTGTATATGGATGGTGACACGAAGTACGTCTTGAACGGTGCAGGTCTCATTGATATATACAATCAAGACAGTACATTGATAGGTTCCGGTACATATATCGCAAACGATAGCACGGAAGATTATCAATTCGACGTTGTTTTGAGCGAAAAGAAAACGTCTCACAAACTTTCTGTTGACAAAGACACGTATACGGTTACGTTGTTTACAAGCAATTGCGTAAAGATCACGTATATGGATGGCGAAAATATTGTCAAGACCGATGAAAGCGTGTATAAGTTTATCAAATTGCCTTTATGGGCAGAATACACCGTTGAGGGATACGTATTCCGTGGTTGGTACTTGGATGGCGATGAATCTCAAACTCTCGTTACAGAATATGCAGCCTCCGGTGACGCAACTTTTGTCGCAAAACTTGATCCTGCTGTAACATTGACAATCGTCTATGGCAACGGCATTGAAAACAAGACTTATACGTTCGGTAAAGGCGATGCGCTTGTTATGAGCAAGTATCAACCGGCACTCACCAACGGCAAGGTATATAATAAGTGGTACATCCTTGATGTCAATGGCGAAACAAAAGTCGACTTTACATCCAATACAATAACAGAGAATATCACGGTTTACTGCGATTGGATTGACGCTGCTGCGACAACAGGCACATACAAGGGCTTTGAAGTTTACACCGGTTGGTCAAAAACTATTTCAAAATCCAGTTTTGACACAACTTTGACCATCAATGCGGATGGCTCCTTCAAAGGTAAAATATCCGGAACATTGTCATCCGAAGATAGTAAAAAGATGAATGGTGCGGTATCATTTGGAAGATACGGATTTGTCAACGTCGAAGAAAACATTGTGTTGTTTGCTTACGGTTCCGGTAAGGATTCTTGGTCGACAGACCTCTATATCGTTTTCAAAGACTATGACAGCATTTCAAATGTTGCATTTTCCGCTACTAACACAAATAGCAAGCTTGTTGCGTGGTTAACTATAACATATAGCGACGGGACGACAAAGAACCACTTTATCTATAACAATGCAATGTATGCAAATGTTTCTTGGAAGTCTGGAACTAATGCAGTAAGTGCAACCGCATGCTCTACAACCAACACGCTTATGATGTACGATTCATCAAATAAGCCATTCCTTAAAAAGAGCGGAAGTGAATATCTCACCTCAGATGGCAAAGAAGGTTCTTACGAGAATGATGACGTGCTGGGTAAAATCATCATCGATGGCTATGGCACTTTGACTGTAAATGGTAAGAATGTGTCATATACTCTTGACGGTGACAAGGTAACGTTTGTTGTTGACAACGCAATGAGAGTTATTACACTTAACGGAGAGACTTACACCAAGATGCAAGATGGTTATCAAGGTGAGTACACGTTGCCCGACGCAAGCAAACTTACGCTTGACGGTTACGGTAATGTAACGGGCGCGGCAAAGACGTATGTTGTAAGCAATGACCAAATTACAATTTACGAAGGCGAAACATCAACCACATACGGTCTCGATGTCGAAGGAAAACAATTCCTTGGCAAGAGCAAATTTGCAGGATTGATATTCACCGGTACATACTATGATGATTGGGATGAAGAAACGACACCTATAAGAATCGAGTTTGGTGATAGTTCAACAATCTCAGGAACATTGTATAAGGATAACGGCACAACGTTCTACTTTAACTTTACCNNCCGCCACTATAAATGGAAATGAGATAGTATTCACATTTACTACTGCGATTGATAGTGCTGCACCGGGTAAAACATTGATAGGAACGATTAATGGCAACACCATTACATTTAGCAAAGGAACATATGATAGCAATACATACAGGTTCTATCAAGAAGGTTCTGTATCCTGTGCGGACTACAACGGTTAATCAACTCACTTGGCGCATAGCATCATGAAAACAAAATCAAAAACACCTTCGAGCAATCGGAGGTGTTTTTATGTTTTGGTGA
>DBJV01000088.1:7397-7676 GCA_002297185.1 Christensenella sp. UBA767 | reverse complement strand
GGGAATCCAGCGCAGCGAAATTCAAATATTCCGCAACTGCGCTATCAGCGCACAATCACTGTGGAACGCAAAGCGTGGCAATCTAGGCGTTAGCCGCACATGTAATTTTTCCATAACTCGCACAGAGTGCGAATATCACTTTTGGCAAAGCCAAAAATATCACTTGCCGTAGGCAAATATCACTGTCGCGTGAGCGACAATATCACTCATTGCTTATTAGTGTTGATTTTTACTAGGTTTTTCCCAAAGGTTATTCCTTTCCGGGTGGAATATTGCGCC
>DBJV01000088.1:6317-7337 GCA_002297185.1 Christensenella sp. UBA767 | reverse complement strand
AAGCCCAAGCGCGCGACGGTGGATTTGATGTCGTATTCCTCGATATAGATAAACGGACGGATGAGCGTAATGCCCGATTTGTCCATATAAGCGGTGGGCGCAAAGCAGGAAAAGCGACCTTCGTACAGCAGCGACAACAGCATTGTTTCCGCCACGTCGTCTGCGTTGTGACCGAGGGCAAGTTTGCCGCCTCCGAGGCGAATTATCTCGTTGTTGAGTGCGCCTCTGCGCATTTTGGCGCAAAGAGAGCAAGGATTTTGCTCTTTGCGTGCCTCGAATATGATTTCGCCTATATCCGTCTTGATGAGGTGGTGCTTTACGCCGAGGCTGTCGCAATAGGCGATAAGGGCGTTCATTTCCTCTTGTTTGGTCTCTTTAAGCCCCATATCCACGGTTATAGCCTCAAGGTCGTAGTGTTCGGGTGAAAAGCGTCTATACGCCGCAAGCGCGCTCAAAAGCAGGGTGCTGTCCTTGCCGCCCGACAATCCCACGAATATTTTGTCGCCGTCGTGAATCATATCGTAATCCTGCACGGCTCTGCGCATTGCGCTCAATATTTTTTGCATAAATTTACCGTCCGCAAATATAATTTATTCGACAAAATTATACTTAAAGGCGTGGCAAATGGCAAGCGTAATAAGCCAAATCGCCTTGACATAATTTGCGCTATACCATATACTTTGTATGAGCAACGAGGCATAAAAGACTATGATTCAAGACCTTATCAACCAAATCAGCCAAGCCATCGGCAATCCCTATCTGACGTTGTACGTCATCTCGATCATTCCAATCGTCGAGTTGAGAGGGGCGATTTTGACCATGCCCTATATGTTCCCAAACGGAACTATACAGGAGTTTTTGCTTGGTATGCTTTGCTGCGTTGCAGGCTCGACTACCGTCATTTTGCCGCTTATCTTGCTCACGAGACCGCTATTGCGCAAACTTCGCCGCTCCAAGTGGTTTGCGAAACTCGGCAGGCGTATGGAAAGCAATCTCGCCGACAGGGCAGAGAGCGCATAC
>DBJV01000088.1:6004-6283 GCA_002297185.1 Christensenella sp. UBA767 | reverse complement strand
AAAAAACCGCCGCAAAGCGCAAAAAGCCTATGTCCAAAGACGCCAAAAAGTTTTGGGGCTTGTTCACATTCGTTGCGATTCCGCTCCCTATGACTGGCGCATGGACAGGCTCTTGCATCGGCAGTTTCCTCGATTTCCCCGTCTGGAAAGCGGCACTCGCCGTGTTTTTGGGCAATATCGTCGCAGGCGGAATCCTCACCAGCATCGCATATTTCCTTCCGCAAGAGTACAACAACCTCTTCCTTTACGGATTCGTCATTCTCGCAATCGCGCTTGCCG
>DBJV01000088.1:5704-5937 GCA_002297185.1 Christensenella sp. UBA767 | reverse complement strand
AAGTACAAAACCAAGAACGAATACGAACTTGCCGTACTCAAAAAAGAGGCTGACGAGGACGGAAAAGTGCTTGTCAAGAAGGAATATATCGACGAAAACGGCGACAAACACATCGTCATCGGACACGACGAAAAACGCAACAAGAACATCGTCGATAAAGACGACGTAATATAATTCGCAATCTCAAAACGCAACCGATTTTTTATATAAATGGTTGTGTTTTTTCATATGAG
>DBJV01000088.1:0-5620 GCA_002297185.1 Christensenella sp. UBA767 | reverse complement strand
GACGGCGGCTACGCCATCGGCGCGTTCAACGTCAACAATATGGAGATCATCCAAGGTATCGTCGAGGCAGCCACCGAAGAGCAAGCTCCGCTTATTCTTCAAGTATCCTCCGGTGCGAGAAAATACGCAAACACGACTTACCTCACCAAAATGGTTGAGGCAGCAGTCGAAACAAGCGGTCTCCCCATTTGCTTGCACCTCGATCACGGCGACAGCTTCGCGCTCTGCAAAGACTGCGTTGACCACGGCTTTACGTCCGTTATGATTGACGCAAGCGCACATCCGTTTGCAGAAAATATCAGCATCACCAAGCAAGTTGTCGAATACGCACACGATCACGGCGTAGTCGTCGAGGCAGAACTCGGCAAACTCGCAGGCATCGAGGACGCAGTCAACGTTGCGGCAAAAGACGCTCAATTCACCGATCCCGACCAAGTTGAAGAATTTGTCAACAAGACCGGCGTTGATTCTCTTGCAATCGCAATCGGCACGTCCCACGGTGCATACAAGTTCAAAGGTCAACCTCAACTTCGTTTCGACATCCTCGAAGAAGTCAGCAAGCGCTTGCCCGGATTCCCCATCGTTTTGCACGGTGCGTCCTCCGTTCCGCAAGACCTTGTCAAGATCATCAACCAATACGGTGGCAGCATGCCCGGCGCACAAGGCGTTCCCGAAGACATGCTCCGTAAAGCAGCTTCTATGGCAGTCTGCAAGATCAACATCGACTCCGACCTCCGTCTTGCATGCACCGCCGCAATCCGCGAACACTTTGCTCTCAATCCTTCTCACTTCGATCCTCGCCAATATCTCGGACCGGCAAGAGAGGCAGTAAAGCAAGTTGTAAAGCATAAGATTGTGGATGTCCTTGGTTGCGACCACAAAGCCTAAGAGCGCTATTTAGCGAATAGCATCGTCAAAGCCCCTCGGCTGTCAACTCACGTACGCTCAGTACGTTAGGGTTGCCATCCGAGGGGTTTTCCCTTGCTCTTCATCTAAATATCGCCCTTAGGTAAGACTAAAAGTCCGCCAAACAGCGATTAACTTTGTCAGCACCCCGAGTTTCGTAAATCACGTACGAAAAGTACGTTGGGTTTGCGCTCCTCGGGGTGCTTTCGCGTTACTCATCTGTTTGGCGAACTTTTACAAGACATATATAATAGCAAATAACGGCGTCAACGCCCGTCCGTCCGTCAACTCATTTACGATTAGTAAATTAGGGTTGCCGTGCAAGGGGCTTTTTCGCGCTCTTCATCCGTTTATTGCGGTTTTACATATTTTTATAAATATAAAACGACAAATACCTCTTAATTATTTCAAAAAAGGGGTTTTTGCACCTAAAACACTTTTTTTATCCAATTTTACAAGCGATAGCAATTACCAATTCAAAAAACACGTTAAAAGGGCGCACGGCCAAGCAAATAGTCCGTGCTTACTTCAAAAAAGTCTGCCAATTTGCAAAGCATTACCACGTCGGGAAGTCTGTCTCCCGTTTCGTACTTCGCTATGGTCGAACAATCGACCCCCAACGCTTTTGCAAGCGTGGCTTGCGACAACCCTTTTTCCTTTCGCAATTCCGTAATCCGCATACGCAAAAATTTTACAGTTTGTACGTTTGTGTCTGCTCTCATAATTGACATTATGACATTTTGCCAGTATAATTGTTATGTTACTGGCAATTTGCCAGTGGCGTGCATAAACATTTAAGGTATGTAGGAGGGGTATATATGAAGAAGGCAAGAATATTGCTTATATTCGTTTTGATTATGCTGGTGGCAGCGATATTCGTTGCTTGCGGTGAAAAGCCGGGACAAACGGATAATTGGGAGCATCAACACGAATTTATTGAAGAGCAAGCGGGGCAGTATCTCAAAACGGCTGCGACTTGCGAAGAACCTGCCGTGTATTATAAACATTGTTCGATATGCGGAACGCTGGGTGAAGAGTATGTTTTCGGTACTGCGTCGGGACATCACGGAGGACAAGCGACTTGTTTGAATCCCGCGGTATGCCAAGTATGCTCGAAGGAATACGGAGAGGCACTCGGACACGATTACAACGACGGCGTAGTCACCACCGAGGCAACTTGCACCGAAAACGGTGTGCTTACCAAAACTTGCAAAAGATGCGGTGACGCTCAAACTTATCCTATACCCGCGTCTCACAAGGGCAATTGGTATATAACCGCCGAACCTCGTTGTTTCGACAAAGGTGAAAGACAGCGTATATGCACCGTTTGTGACGTTATCGAAACGGAAGAATTGCCCGCAATCGGTCATCACGATTTGAAAGAAGCCACTTGCGAAGAGGGCAGAAAATGCTCCAAGTGTCACTACGTCGAGGGCACGGGCACGGGACACGTGTTCAGCGAATGGGCGTCGGCTGCCGGTGAAGAAGCAACTTGCACGCAAGCGGGAAGAGAGTTCAGACGTTGCCTCGTTTGTGGAAAGACGCAAGAGAGAACTACGTCAAAACTTGCTCACACGGGCAATTGGGTTACGACGCAAGAACCTACTTGCACGCAAGCAGGCTCTGCATCTCGCGATTGCACGGTTTGCGGGAATCACGAGACGAAAACTATTGCCAAAACCGGACATAAGGGCGAATGGCCGGTTGAAACCGCCGCCACGTGCACGTCAAACGGTCTCGAAGTTATGTATTGCGACGTTTGCAACGCAAGACAAACGAGAACGCTTTACGGCTCGCACCGTTATTCGGATTGGGTGACGGAGACGGAAGCCACTTGTACTTCTACGGGCTTGCAAGCAAGAACTTGCGAAGAGTGCGGAAGAAGAGACACCTATACTATATCCAAGAAAAGCCATACGGGAGAGTGGACGGTCGTAACGCCCGCAACTTGCACTGAAAACGGTGTAAAACGCCAAGTTTGCACGGAGTGCGGACAAACGACCAACGGCACGATATACAGCCTCGGACACGATTTGCAAGGCGGAACTTGCACGACCGCCGCAAAATGTTCCAGATGCGATTACGAAGCACCGATAAAAGGTCACGTTTATGGTGAAGAAATGCTTATCGAAGACGCCGATTGCGCAAGAAAGGGATATTCTCAAAAGACTTGCAATAAGTGCGGATACATCGAGACCACTTATACCGACCCCGTCGGACACGACTACGGTGAGTGGACGGTGCGCGTTGCTGCAACTTGCTTGGAAGAGGGCAGAGAAAGACGCGTTTGCGCCGTTTGCAATCACGCGGAAGACAGAATAGTCGACGCTCTCGGTCACGACCTCGGAGAGTGGCATTTCGACGTCGAACCTACTTGCACTCAAAAAGGCGTAGGTTACAGAGTTTGTAACAGATGCAACGTTTCCTTCCCCGGTGAAGTCGACGCTCTCGGTCACGATTTCGGCAATGAAACTTGTTTCTATGACATAGCTTGCGTAAGGTGTGGGGTCGTGGAGTCCCATCCCCACTTTTATGGCGATAACGGATGCGACAATTGCGGGCTTGAATATACAACCGCAACCTATACATTGTCAAGAGACGGAAGTTGCTATATCGCAACCGATTTGAAAACAAATTCGGACGGAATCGTGTTTTTGCCTTCATTGTATAAGGGCAAATCTATAGAAATAATTAACGGGGTTTACAATAGGGACAGTGTAAAAGTCGTGATTTTGCCACAAGGTGTAAAGCAGATAGGTCAGAGCGCATTCGAATCTTGTGTAAATTTGACATACATATATATTCCGGACAGCGTTACGCTTTTGGGTGGCGGCGCATTTTCAATGTGTAGCCGTTTGACGAGTGTAAAAATTCCAAATGGTGTGACATATATCGACACTTCAACATTCTATAACTGTAAAAGCTTGAAAAGCGTCACAATTCCATACGGCGTGACAAGCATTGGGGATTCTGCATTTGCTTTTTGTGAAAGTTTGACAGAGATTTTGATTCCCAATAGCGTGGTAAGTATAGAAAGATCGGCATTCTATGGTTGTGGCGGACTTAAAAATATCACTATTTCAGATAGTGTAGCAACTATAGGAGATTACGCTTTCTACGATTGCGAAGGTTTGACGAGTATCGTTTTCCTCGGCACGAAGGAACAATGGGAAGCAGTCTATAAAGGCTCGGATTGGAATCCGCGCAACGTAGAAGTAGTCTTTAAGGGCTAAACGACTGAAAATCATCGCGATTTTACGAAAGGCACGCAGTTTTGAGTGTCTTTCTTTTTGAATGAATAGTTGCGTAATATCGCGCGCTTTTGCGCTCATTGCATTATTCGATAAAAATTTCCTCTAATAATACTTGCATATTTTGCATAATAATTGTAAAATAATTGCGGTTGGACAATCCGACTAATTTTTGGAATACACCTTTATGGAGGAATTTATAATGGCAAACGTAAAAGTCGCTATCAACGGTTTTGGTCGTATCGGTCGTCTCGCTTTCAGACAAATGTTTGGTGCAGACGGTTATGAAATCGTCGCTATCAACGATTTGACAAGCCCCAAAATGCTCGCTCATCTCTTGAAGTACGATTCGACGCAAGGCAACTATGCAAATTCTCACACGGTTGAGAGTTGCGAGGCAGTTCTCAACGAGGACGGCACAATCAAAGAAGACGGTTACATCGTTGTCGATGGCAAAAAGATCACAATCTACGCAAAAGCAAAAGCAGCAGAACTTCCTTGGGGAGAACTCGGCGTTGACGTAGTTTTGGAATGCACAGGTTTCTACACCTCAAAGGCAAAAGCACAAGCACACATCGATGCAGGCGCACGCAAAGTTGTCATTTCCGCACCCGCAGGCAATGACCTTCCCACAATCGTTTACAACGTAAACCACACCACGCTCAAAGCAACGGACAACATCATCTCCGCAGCAAGCTGCACAACCAACTGCCTCGCTCCTATGGCAAAGGCTCTCAACGATTATGCACCTATCATGAGCGGTATCATGACCACAGTTCACGCATACACAGGCGACCAAATGCCTCTTGACGGTCCGCAAAGAAAAGGCGACCTCCGTCGTTCTCGCGCAGCTGCAATCAACATCGTTCCCAACAGCACCGGCGCTGCAAAAGCAATCGGTCTCGTTATTCCCGAACTCAACGGCAAACTCATCGGTTCCGCACAACGCGTTCCGACCCCGACCGGTTCCACAACCATCCTCGTGGCAGTCGTCAAAGGTCAAGCAACTGTTGAAGACATCAACGCAGCAATGAAAGCAGCAGCAACAGAGTCCTTCGGTTACAACACCGACCAAATCGTTTCTTCCGATATCATCGGCAGCCGTTTCGGTTCCATCTTCGATGCAACTCAAACAATGGTTGCACCCATGGAAGACGGCAACACTCAAGTTCAAGTCGTTGCATGGTACGACAACGAGAACAGCTACACTTCTCAAATGGTACGTACAATCAAGTACTTCTCCGAACTTAAGTAAAAACTGCGCTATTTAGCGAATAGCATTGTCAAAGCCCCTTGTCCATCAACTCACGTACGAAAGTACGTTAGGGTTGCTGTCCAAGGGGCTTTTTCGCGCTCTTCATCTAAATATCGCAGTTTTTACGAGTGAGGAGAAGTAACGATAACTTATTCAAGGCGCACTCATTAACGGAATGTGCAATTTTAGAGACGGAACTCGAGCCGCA
>DBJV01000060.1 GCA_002297185.1 Christensenella sp. UBA767 | reverse complement strand
ATGGGCTTGTCAAGATAACTCGATGCGAGCGCCAGCACGGCGGCAAGGTCCGCCGCGGGCTCGTCCACACTCAGTCCGCCGATGACGTTCAAAAACGCCGTCCATGCGTTTGCGAGTGGCAAAAACACGAGGATAGTTGCGATTGCGATAAACGGAAGAATGGTTATTTGCAAAGCGTTGAGTTTGCCTCTCATCTTTGCCACATACACCAAATCGTATTTGCGCACTTTGGCATATATAAGCACAGAGCAAACAAACCCGACTTGCATAAGCGCGTATCCGCACCACGAGTAAACGTTCATCCCGTCAAAAGACGCGCCTGCCACGCCTGCCGCACGCAAAATCAAGGACAAAAACGTGGACAGCAAGCTGCCTGCGCATATTCCCAAAAGATATATCGAAGAGCCTTCGCTCGCGCCTATCGTTCTTCTCATAAGATTTCAAAAACCTCGCTGCGTCTGTTTTGATGCGCCACGTACAATTCGATATCCGAATCACGCTCTTTGAGCGTGTTTTCCACCGTGTCGTAGGCAAGTTGTTCGGTGTTGTTGTTTTCGCTGATATGTCCGAGCAACAATCTTTGTACTTCCGAACCGTCGCACAAACGACTTGCGATACGTGCGCTTGCGTCGTTGGACAAGTGTCCGTTGTTGGACAAAATACGTTGCTTGAGCCACGTAGGATATTTGCCCTCTTGCAACATTTTGAGGTCGTGATTTGCCTCCAAAAGCACCACGCTGCTGTCCTTTATGTTGCGAAGAACGCCCACGGTGGGCGTGCCGATATCAGTCGCCACGCTACAACGCGCGTGTCCACACGCAAAAGAATACGCAAGCGGATACGCCGCGTCGTGCGGTATCCGGAACGGCAAAACTTTGATATCGCCTATATCGAAACCGCCCTCGTAATTATCGACGTCCGCAAAATTTTTGAGACCGTCGTACTTTGCGCAGAGTGCGCGAGCGGTGAGCGTATGTGCATAAACGTGCGTATGCTCGCAAAGTTTTGCAAGTCCGCAAACGTGGTCGGCGTGTTCGTGAGTTATCACCACTCCGTCCAACATATCGGGAGTAAGCCCGAAGTCCTTGAGTTCCGTAGCAATCCTCGTATATGAAACGCCGGCGTCAACAAGTATTGCCGTCGTGTTGGAAAGTATAAGCGTAGCGTTGCCTTTGCTGCCGCTTGCGAGTGATACGAGTTTCAAGGACATATTTTTTCAAAAATTAAACGAACTACCGATAAGGGTAATTCGTTTATATATCGACTTTTGCCGAATATCAGATTTCACGTGCCATGCGGTTGCTATCTTCCACCTTGTCGTCGAGCTTGTTGAGAACGCAGGAGAACACGATGGTAAGCACGAGATTGAGGAGAGTGAGCGCAACGAGTACTACGAGCGCGATTTCATCACCCAAAACGAACGTCTTTTTGACGAGCAACTTGATGAGGTATGCAAGCATTGCCGCCGCACTTCCGAGGGAGAGGATAAACGTAAACGCACGCGGATATTTGCCCACGATTATGGAGATAAGCGAAGTTATCACCAACACCGCCTCTACAGCCGCAACGCCGATGAATGCGAAGTTGCGAAGAGGTCTTGCGTTGAAACCGTCTTTCACCCAGCCCATAATCACGCCGATTACGTTGTATTTGGTTATATCCAAACTTCCTATCGAGTTCATAAAGTAGGACAGTATGAACGGAAGAACCGTGACCGCCGCAAGCAAGAAAGTGACGAGTGCGAAAATCCTCGGTTGGACTTTTGCTTTCTTCTTGATTTTCTTTTGTGTGGAAACGGTCTCGAACTCGGTTGCGTCGCCATACTCGACGGACGAGGGCATATAACCGCCCTGTTGTCTGCCGTCCGTGCGCAACACGTTGCTGTCCTGCGTCATATACGGAACGACCGCAAGCGGCACGACGATAGGTTGCAACTGAATGGTGTTGTGCTTTGGTGCGACGATGGGAACGGGGCCGCCGATGCCGACGGGTTTCATCACCGTAACGTCGGAGCCTGCCTCGGGTTGCGGAGTGCCGTAAGCCTCCGACTCGAACAACGGCTCGTCATCGACTTTGACGTCGTTTGTATCGGGAGAAAAAACTATCTCTTGATTTTTGTCCTTCTTTGCCATAATTCCTCCAAAAGAGTTATTTGAGATAACCGTACTTTTCACGGTTTATGATTGCGCATATTCCGCAAAGCAGCACGTATCCCGCGCCGAACACGAGCATCGTAAACAAATAACTCGTACGATATCCGTGTATGAAGTCTTGCATAAAATCTATCTTATCGATGCCTATACCGCTTGCTCCCACGAGTGCCGTGATAAATATCGCAAGCACGCATATGAGATTGACGATGGCACCGGTAGTATATCTGACGGGTTTAACCGCGCCGAATATCGCAAAAATGGATTTTATCATATTGATAATCACAGATAAAAGTCCGATTGTGACAACTATGTCGGGAATCATACCCAGCCAAATCTTGCCTGCCTCTTTACCTTTCCAGCCGAGAGCCGCAGTCTGTTTGAACGCATCGATGAAGTGTCCCACCACGTTGAATCTGTCCGTGATAAGCACGAAAGACAACTTTGCGTCCGCTTTCACCGCCGACAAAATATAGGGCAAAAGCACCGCCACCGACGCAAGAAAAGCAATGATGCCGGTCGTCATATTCTTGGCTCTCTTGCCTCTTTTCCACTTTTTGTTGGCGTCCTCTTTTTTGGGTTGGAAGTCGTTTGCGGTGGATTGAGTACGGACGGGTTCGCTGTCCTGCGGACGTTCCTCCGTCACAAGATGAGGCTCGATGACAAACTCCTGCATCACAGTGGGCATCACGTGATATCCCGAATTGGGCGCAGGGGTAGGCGCAAGCCTTATGCCTGCGTCGTCAACGCCTTTTATTCTGGGTTTGTTGTTTTTTGTATCTGCCATAATACGCCGTTAGTTTTTCTTGTTTGAACCTTTGCTTGGAGTTGCTACAATAGGTCTTTGCACCGTGCGTTTTTCCTCGATCACGGGCGAGTATTGCATAAGCGGTTGCTCTTGCGTCACGTACGGCACGAAAGCCACGGGCTGCACGATGGGCGGCATTTGATAAGGCTTACCGTCTGCACCCATAAAGAATGCAGGTTGCCCTTGCGGAGCAGCCGTCGGTTGCACGGGATAAGGCTGCGGAGCCGCCGGTTGCGCGTACGGATACGGGTACGGCGGATAGGGATAAGGATAAGGCGGATAAGCACCGAAATGCGCTTGGTTGGGGCCCGAGAAATCCGCTTGCTCTTCCTTCTTCTCCTCTGCCTTGGGCGGTGCGACCGTCTCTTGTTTTGGTGCGTTGATATCGTCTATAAACTCGTCCAAAGTGGGCGTTTTCTCGACCTCGAGATCCGCTTGCGGAGGAGGCACGATTTTTTGTTTGCGCTTAACGGGCGGAGATTGTTTAATCTTGTTCTTTGCAAGCAACAAAAGCGCGCGCGCCTTATCTCGACCGCAATGCGTGCAAGCGGTTGCGTCGAGCGGATTGATAGTTCCGCACGCAGGGCAAACGTAAGTCTCGCCTTCTATATCGTCCTCGTCGATTTGAGAATACGGATCTGCGTAATATTTTGCGTAGGATTGAAGTGCCGCCGACATCTTCTTGAGAAGAGCCACGTCCTCGGAGCCGAGTTCGTTGAGCTTTTGTCTGTACTGCTCGAGTACGTTCGCCTTTTTCTCGTACTCTTCCTCGCTCTTTTTGCGGTAGTCCTCAACTTGCAAGAGCGCGGTTTCTCTCTCTTCCGCTGTCTTTTGACGTTTTTCGGCAATCTCTTTATCTACCGCCGCCATTCTCTCGCGCTCCATATTGTCAAGGCGCAATTTGGTCTTGCGAGCGTCGAGCATATCCGCGTCGCTGTGCGTTTCGCTTTCCGCAACTATCGGAGCGCCGCAAGATACGCAAAACTTTGCGCCCGGCAAATTCTTGGTGCCGCAAACCGCGCACACGGGCTTGCGCATAACGGACAAGATACCGCCGCACTTTGCGCAATATCTGCTGCCTGCGCTGTTCTTTGCGTGGCATACGGGGCAAACGGTCTCGTAGTTCTCAACTACGTCCGCACCGCACGTTGCGCAAAACGCCTGACCGGGTTTTACTTCGTTTCCGCATATTTTACAAACAAACATATTTCACCTACAAAATTGTTTATCGTTAAGTCACGCCTTGGGCTTGAAACTGTCCTTAAGACCGACTATGCTGTTAAATTCGTTTTTGTCGTTGCGCTTGATGAAGTAACCTTCGCGCAAGAATTGGAATCTAGTATGAACGGGCGCCTCGCCGACGATTCTCTCCGCCTTGCCGCCCAGAACTGTGAGCGAATTGGGATTGACTCTGTCCATATAATCGCCGTCGCCGTCGTTGATGAGATAATCGAACATATTGAGCGTAACGTCCACGCAGTCGTTGGCGTTTACGAAATGTATCGTGCCTTTGACCTTCATGTTTGCACCCTCTTCGCCCGACTTCGTTCCTTCGAGATACTCTGCGTGAACGGCTGTAACGTTGCCGTCCTCGTCTTGCTCGCATCCGACGTATTTTATGATATACGCACCTTTGAGGCGCACGATTCCGTCGGGTTTAAGACGGAAGTATTTGGGCGGAGGATTGAGCGAGAAGTCGTCTTGCTCAATGTACAATTCTCTGCCGAACGTCGTCTCGTGTACACCTGCGCCCTCTTGTTGAGGATTGTTTTCGATATACACAGGCTCGCTCTTGCCTTCAGGATAATTATCAATGATGAGTTTCAAGGGTTTTGTAACGACCATCGCTCTTTGAGCGTGTGCGTTCAAATCTTCTCTCACGCAATGTTCCAAAATGGAGATATCCACTTCGCTGTCCGCCTTGGAAACGCCTATACGGGAGCAGAAATCTCTGATAGACTCCGGCGTATAACCTCTTTCTCTTATGCCCGAAAGCGTGGATAATCTCGGATCGTCCCAGCCCCACACGATTTTTTCATCCACCAAACGCTTGATAAAACGCTTGCTCATAACCGTGTGCGTGAGGTTGAGTCTTGCAAACTCTATTTGGCGAGGTCTGGGATTAAAACCGCAGTTGAGCGTAACCCAGTCGTAAAGCGGACGGTGATTTTCAAACTCGAGCGAACAGAGCGAGTGCGTAATACCTTCGATTGCGTCCTCGATGGGATGCGCAAAGTCGTACATCGGATAGATAACCCATTTGTCACCCGTGTGCGGATGCGTTGCGTGGCAAATACGATAGATAACGGGGTCACGCATATTGATGTTGGGCGACGCCATATCGATTTTTGCACGCAAGACTTTTTCGCCGTCGGCAAATTCGCCGTTTCTCATACGCTCGAACAACTCGAGGTTTTCCTCAACGCTCCTGTTTCTGTACGGGCTTTCCGTGCCGGGAGTGTTGAAATTGCCTCTGGTTGCGCTTATCTCTTCCGCGCTCAAATCGCAAACGTACGCCTTGCCTTCTTTGATGAGTTTGACTGCGCATTCGTACATCTTTTCAAAATAATCGCTTGCGTTGTGAAGTTCGTCCCAATCAAAACCGAGCCACTTGATGTCGGCTTTGATGCTTTCCATATATTCGACATCCTCTTTTGCAGGGTTGGTATCGTCAAAGCGCAAATTGCATGCGCCGTGATACTTTTCTTTCATTCCGAAATTGATGCAAAGAGCCTTTGCATGCCCGATATGCAAATATCCGTTCGGCTCGGGCGGAAAACGAGTGATAATTTTATCTACTTTTCCGCTTGCGAGATCTTCGTCGATAAATTCTTCAATAAAGTTTCTTGAATTGTCGTCCATTTAGGTATAGCCTTTGCTATTCTTTGCGTGCACCGCGCACGCACATAGCGCATCAAATTATTATACTTAATGATAAGACTAAATTTAGTTTATGTCAATAATGTAAAGCGCAAACACGCATACAAATTTTTGAAAATTTTGAATATTTTTATCAATAGACCACTTTGATAAGGTGCAAACCCTTTGCAGAGAGCGTTTTTCCTGCCTTTTTGCGGTCGCCTTTTTCGAGAATATCCCTCACGTCATCCACCGTAAGTTTGCCAATTCCCACGTACAGCAAAGTGCCTGCGATTATGCGCACCATATTGTACAAAAAACCGTTGCCCGTAACGTATATGCAAATCTCGCTGTCGTATATAAAATCGGGATTTGCGCCGTTTAGATTTGCGGTTTTTGCGTCGTCGGATATGACGGACGCATAGGAAAGTTCCTTTGTTTGAATATCTATGGAATACACCGTGCGGACGGTGTTTTTCACCACGCTGCCGCTTGCCTCGAAACACTTGAAATCGTGCGTGCCTTCAATAACTTTTGCCGCCTCTTGCATGGCTTTGAGGTTGAGCGGAACGACGACGTGTTCGTGCGTCGCCTCCATCATCGGCAAACGATGTTTGGAAAGGTACATCTTGTAGCAATACGTCTTGCGCTTGGCGTTGAATCTTGCGTTGAAATCGTCGGCGGCGACTTCGCAATAGAGCATACTCACGTCGTCGGGCAATTCCGTATTGACGGCAAAAGGTATTTTGTCGGTGGGTATGGACGTTTCCGCGTCGAAATGCACCACCTGCCCTTCTGCGTGTACGCCTGCGTCCGTGCGACCGCTCGCCGTTGCGCTCGTGGGAGTTCCGAAAGTTTTGGAAAGTGCTTTTTCAAGGACTTCTTGCACGGAAAGACCGTTGAGTTGGCGTTGCCACCCCACGTACCTCGTTCCGCAATATGAAATTATCGCGCGGTATCTCATACAAGCCCTCCGAAAATCATTTGGTCGATATTTATACCCACCGTCGGGAAATAATATCTTTCAAGCAAAATCACAACGAAGTACGCAATCATAAACAGCATCGCAAAAGCGTCGCCTGCGCCGAATTTTGCCTTCTTCATTTTGGTGCGATTTTCCGTTGCGTTGTAGCATCTTGCGTCCATTGCAAAAGCAAGTTCGTCCGCGCGCCTGAACGAGTTGACGAAAAGCGGAATAAGCACGGGCAACATCGCCTTTGCTCTTGCAAAAAGTCCGCCAGTATCGAAACTTGCGCCCCTTGCCTTTTGTGCGGAAATTATCTTGTTCGTCTCCTCAAAAAGCGTTGGAATAAAGCGCAGCGCAATGCTCATAATCATTGCGATATCTCTTACGGGAACTTTGATAAGTTTTAGCGGCGACATAAGACTTTCCACGCCGTCCGCAAGCGCAACGGGCGTTGTCGTAAGCGAAAGCAAAGATGCGCCCGTAATCAACAAAACGAGCCTAAAAACCATCTTTATGGTTGTATGAACCCCGTCTTTAGTGATTGTAAAGATTTTCCACGTCCACAAAACTTCGCCCTTTTTGATAAGGAATAAGTTGAGTATTGCCGTGAATAAAATGATAAACATCACGCCTTTTACGCTCTTCAAAACGGACATCATAGGCAATTTTGCAAGCAATACGATGCCTATTAAAACCACCGCCGTGAGCATAAAGCCGAAGTATGATTTGACGAAGAAAATCGCAATGACGAACAGCAGAGTGAGAATCATTTTCACTCTTGCGTCAAGGCGGTGTATAAGCGAATCCGCAGGGTAATATTGACCGAATGCAACGTCCTTAAACATCGGCTTTTACCCCCTCGTTTCCTCTTATTTTCGCAAGCTCGTCGGCGAGTTCGTCAAGGCTTATAATGTCTTTGGGAAGGTTGTATCCCCTTGCTATAAACTCATCGGAGAGTTGCGTGGCAAAAGGCACGTCAAGCCCTATTTCTTCAATGTGTTTTCTGTCCGAAAACACCTCTTTGGGCGTGCCGTCGGCAACGATTTTTCCGTCTTTGAGCGCAACTATTCTATCCGCCATAACGGCAATATCGTCCATGTTGTGGGACACCAAAATTATGGTCGGAGACACTTCTTTTTGAAGTTTTTTCACGAGTGCGAGGATTTCCTCTCTGCCTGCAGGGTCAAGTCCTGCAACGGGTTCGTCAAGCACGAGAATTTCGGGTTGCATTGCAATAACGCCTGCGATTGCCGCCCTTCTCTTTTCGCCGCCGCTGAGGTCGAAAGGACTGCGAGAGGCAAATTGGTCGTAGTCGAGTCCCACCACGTCCATAGCCTTGCGCACTCTTGCGTCGATTTCCTCTTTGGACAGTTTCATGTTCTTTGGTCCGAACGCAATATCCTTTTCCACCGTGTCCGCAAAAAGTTGGTATTCGGGGTATTGAAACACCATCCCCACCTTAAAACGCAGGTTTTTGAGCGTCTTTTTGTCCGTTGCGGACATACCTTTCACCACAACGCTCGACGTCTTTTTGTCCTGCACTTTGATAAGTCCGTTAAGATGCTGAATAAGCGTGGATTTGCCGCTGCCCGTCGCGCCGACGATGCCCACGAAACTGCCTTCTTCAATGCAAAGATTGACGTCGTCGAGCGCTTTTTTCTCGTACGGCGTCTTGCGCGAGTAAATATACGTCAAATGTTTTATCTCAATTGCCGACATACTTCCTCCACGAGTTTGTCCTTGTTCACGATAGGCGTGTCAAAGACAAAACCTTTGCTTTTGAGTTTTTCGGACAATTGCGAAACTGGCGGCAGAGTAAGTCCGCAAGCCTCCAAAAGTCCCGACGAAAACACTTCTTCGGGCGTGCCGTCAACGGCGATTCTGCCCTTGCGCAACACGATAATTCTGTCCGCAAGCACTGCCTCTTCCATATTGTGAGTGATGTTTATTACGGTGATGTCTTGCTTATTGAGAGTCGTGGCAATGTCCATAATCTCTTTGCGCCCGTTGGGGTCGAGCATTGAGGTGGATTCGTCCAAAATGAGGATATCGGGACGCATTGCAAGCACTCCTGCGATTGCCACTCTTTGCTTTTGTCCGCCGCTGAGTTTGGACACCGAGCGATTGCGATATTCGCTCATCCCCACAGCCTCGAGAGCATAATTCACTCTTTCCACGATTTCTTCGCGCGGCAAACCGATATTTTCCGGACCGAACGCCACGTCGTCCTCGATTATCGTCGCAACCGTCTGATTGTCGGGATTTTGGAAAACCATACCCGCTTTTTTGCGGATTTCAAACGTATTTTTTTCGTCAGAAGTGGAAAGCCCGTCGATAAGCACTTCGCCGCTCGAGGGTATAAAAAGACCGTTGAGAAGTTTTGCAAGCGTGGATTTGCCGCTGCCGTTCATACCGACGAGCGCGACAAATTGGCCTTTCTCAACGGAAAAAGACAGGTTTTTGAGGGCTTTTAGACTGCGGCCCTCCCCTAATGAGTAACTATAACTTACTCCTTTGAGGACAATTTGCGACATACCGCGATTATACCACAGAGTATTTAGATTTGCAATCTTATATCGTTTATTGTGTTTTTATGAAAAAGTTTGCCGTTTCCTTTTAATAAAGTGCAACCATAACTCCTCTAATGCAATTGCCCCCTCTTTCCGGACACGCC
>DBJV01000115.1:7884-8075 GCA_002297185.1 Christensenella sp. UBA767 | reverse complement strand
GATCACGGCTTTATGCGCAAGGACGAAACCAAGCAAATCAAAGAGGCGTTTGCGCCGCTCCCCCTCAAACTCGAAGTCGTGGATGCAAGCCAAAAATTCCTCTCCAAAATCGCAGGCGTAACCGATCCCGAACGCAAGAGAAAAATCATCGGCGAAGAGTTTGTCAAGACGTTTGCGGAGGTCTCCAACGC
>DBJV01000115.1:4114-7846 GCA_002297185.1 Christensenella sp. UBA767 | reverse complement strand
TCGGGCGCAAACAACTCTGCAAACATCAAGAGCCACCACAACGTCGGCGGACTTCCCAAAGATTTGCCCTTCACGGGACTTGTCGAACCGCTTAGAGGTCTTTTCAAAGACGAAGTGCGCGTAATCGGCAAAAAACTCGGACTTCCCGACTATCTCGTCAATCGCCAACCCTTCCCTGGCCCCGGTCTTGCAATCCGTACTATCGGCGAAATCACCGAGGAAAAATTGGACATTCTCCGTGATGCCGATGCAATCATGCGTGAAGAAATCGCAAAAGCAGGCGTCAAAGCCGACCAATACTTTGCCGTCATCACCGACACCAAATCCGTCGGCGTAATCGGCGACTACCGCAACTACGGCTACGTAATCGTCCTTCGCGCCGTCACCACATCTGACTTTATGACCGCGGAATACACCCGCGTCCCCTACGACGTCCTCGGCAAAATCTCCTCTCGCATCGTCAACGAAGTGAAAGGTGTCAGCCGTGTGTGTTATGATATAACCGGAAAACCCCCTGCGACCATTGAATGGGAATAATACGGCAGCATTGAGCGAATAGCATTGTCAAAGGCCCCTTGCCCTCCAACTCATTTACGTTTAGTAAATTAGGGTTGTCGGTCAAGGGGCTTTTCCGCGCTCTTCATCTCAATGCTGCCGTATTATTATGTATATTTATTGATTTAGCGCGTTTTTTAAGTAGTATTTGGGTTGCCTCTCGGGCGGCTCTTCCTTGTTCTTCATCTAAATATTGCGTTTTTTGAAGTTGTTTTAGGGTTGCCAACAACAACTCTTCGGCGCACTCTGTGCGCTAATGGAATATTCCATATATAAACATAACCTATAAAAACGCGATAAATCGATGCATAACAAGAAAGCACCCCGAGGAGCGCAAACCCAACGTACTAAAGCGTACGTGATTTGCGAAACTCGGGGTGCTGCCGAAGTTAGGCGCGATTTAGCGCGTTTTTTAAGAGTTGTACACTCATTTTTGTATCCTCTTAACTGCTCTAAGCTCGATATATCCGCGCTGACCGCGAGGCTCCAGTTGAATACGCGGATTTTCGTCATCCCAACGATATCCTATAACGGACGGATCGTAGCCGTCCATCGCCGCCTGCACGTTGCGGATAGCCTCGCAATAATCTTCCTCTTTGAAAGGCGCGCCCTGAAACATCAGGTATTCCGCCTCGGGTAAACTAATGGTGTCGAATCCGTCGGGAATCATTCCCACGTAATCCTTTTCCACCTCAACGCCTTGCACGTAAGTGGAAGTATTCGGTTTTTTGTACTTTTCGGGCAGCCACATAGAAACAGGCTCTCCGCAGAGTGATTTCATGCTCATAAGAATGCCCCATACATCGCAACTCACCTCTTCGCAATACGGAAAATAGTCCTCCGCCTTTTTGCCACGTTTAATAATGCACAAGCGTTCGGGTTTGCGAACGACCTGTATAAAAATTGGTTGAATGTTTGACACGTCAATGTCCTCCTTTTTCAGTTCTCGATATTTAACTCCGTAAGGAATGAAAAATGTGATAGGAACGGGATTTTTCATATAATCGCTCGGATTTAGTCCGAATTCTCGGCAAAAAGCGCGCGTAAACGTGTCCAAATTGGAAAATCCTGCGTCAAACGCCACGTCGCTCACCTTTACGTTGCCGCTTTTTAGTTGTTTTGCGGCTTGCGTCAGCCGATATTTGCGGATATACTCCGTCGGTGTCAATCCCAGACTGTCCCTAAAAAGCCGATACGAATACCACGGCGAAAACAGCGATGCGCGCGCCAAATCTGTTAGACTGATTTCTTCCTCATTATTCTTTTCGATATAGTCCTGCATTCTCTGGACAGCCAAAATCTGCTCTTTCATCTCTCTCAACTCCTTACGTTCCCCATTATATATCATTCTTTTTATTATTTCTCGACTTTCCTTGCCTTTTTTATATACACCAAAACTTTGCCATGCAACTTCTATTTTTCGGTTTTATAAGATTATACCATATTTTTATTATTACTTTACAAACCTATCGTCCTTGTTATAAAATCAAATCAATAAAACGCAATGTGGAATATTCCATATGTCATTCCGTCAATGTCGAGTGAGGAAACTTGCTTGCAGGGGTTTCCGAACGACGATATTTTTGAAGTGATTGCATTTGCATATATGCAAATATAAGCCGCAGGCTTGCGCTAAAGAATTATCTTTGATAATGTTGGAATTGTGTTTAGTAGGCATTTATCATAAACATCCGTCTTTTCAATCGGAACGCGAAGTGCGCTTTATACACCATTCTAATGTTAAAGAAGATAAGTATGTCTTTTCAAAAACAAATATAGTTAAAAGAATGTTTGTTTTTGACCTTCAAACGTATGGGATAAAAATTGACGAAATTATTGATGAAATTATAATCGGGCCTCGATCACAACAATCAATGGACGAGTTAAAAATGTATATAGAGTCGAAAGGCTACACAGAACTAAGTAATAAAATTAGATATTCAAGCAGTCCGTTAAGGTGAAACCCATATGAACTTCTTTCCGCAAAGACCTGAAACAAATCCGATGATATATGCCTATCAAGACACCAATCCCCAATATGAGGGATTGCTCAAGGTAACGCCTCGTTTGACAAATCATCAAAACCATATAAGGTCGTTTTTTTAATGATTTATCGACAGCACATATTTCTTTTGCAGACTCATTCTTCTTCGCCAAATGGTCGTGCGATTGACATTCAAAAGGTTTGTTGCTTCGAGATGCGTCAAACCCGACATATAGGCGCAGAGAACATCATATTCGCCTTGTGTTAATTGCATCTTGTCGATGAGCGCGTCAACGGTGGTATAATCGTTGTCGGAATCGTCGTCGATAAAAGTTATGTGCGAGGATTCAACGCTGTCGCTTATGGCGGTTGTGTGTGCCAAATGACGGGTGAATTGTTTGTCCAAGTATCTATCCGTAAAGCGGAAGCACGCTTGCTTAATCGAGATAACGTTTCCCCGAGTGGTTGTATAATTGTCGCCAAGTCTTTTGCCGATGTGTTCGCAAAGGAAAAGCATTGCGGTTTGCGCTATATCATATCCGTCCGAGTATTCGTCGAGCGACTCGTTTGATTTGTTGCAATCCTTGATGAGTCCGTCATAAAGGCGATACAAGTCTTTGCCCGAACGGCACATAACTGTTCTTATGGTAAGCAACGCTATCAATTCGCCGATTTTCTTAATGTTGTTTGCGGTTATAACAATATCATCGTCTAATATGTATTGTCTTTTAGCAACGATTTTGACTTGTGCTTGATTGACATAATAGATGCTGATTGTATTTTGGTTTTGAAGATTGATTTGAGATTTCATATTTGATACGCTCCGAGTTTTATTTGCCTTTCGGCAACAAGACGGCGCAGCACCGAGAAAACCCAAAAACATATCAATTTAATGCAAGCTGCCTATGTCAACGACCAGCATAAAAATGTTGTTAAAAGTCCCTATACTTGTATCAAGACTACGGCTCGTCTAACAGGCAACCGACTAAAAAGCATATAAAATGCGCATCAAATTGAGATAATTTTTGAGTATGCTAAAACAAGATTTTTATGCCGTTGACAGAGGATTTTATCAGTGCTAAACCGCCACGCCGAAAGGCAATACAAACTCGGAGAAAGAATGAAAACTATTGCGATTTAAGCAATCTATTGCAAGAGATAAAAACTAATCTGATGTAAAAATTTGCGAGAAA
>DBJV01000115.1:0-4022 GCA_002297185.1 Christensenella sp. UBA767 | reverse complement strand
TGCTAACTTGCAAAATTCAACTTATAGTGTATAATGAAAGGACAGTATATAATTATTAATTATTAATTCAAAAATATCACCCTCAAGAGGAACGTTATGAATAATATAACCGTAAAACTCAAGAAACTCAATCCCGATGCAATCCTTCCCAAATACGGCACACCGTATGCGGCAGGGGCGGACTTGTATGCGTGCGAGGGCAAAGACGTACTCGTCGAGCCGCACACAACAGTATTTATCCACACAGGCATTGCCGTTGCCATACCCGAAGGTATGGTGGGATTGATATACGCACGCAGCGGACTTGCAAGCAAACGCTCTCTCGCACCTGCCAACAAGGTGGGCGTAATCGACAGCGACTACAGAGGTGAAATCATCGTATCCCTTCACAATCACAGCGACGTTGCGCAAATCGTCGCCGACAAAGAGCGCATTGCCCAACTCGTCATCGCCCCCTACTACACCGCCGATTTCGTCGAAACCGACCTTGACGACACCGCCCGCGGCTCCAACGGTTTCGGCAGTACGGGCAAACTGTAATAAGGATATAATCGACGCGTTTTTATATCAAAAAGGACTGTTTTCACAGTCCTTTTACTTTTATATTTTATTCATTGGCTTGCTCTTGTCCTTTATAATCGATTGTTGCTTTTTCCCAATTATAACGCAAATGATCCGTTATAAATCCTTTCAAAATCGATGTCCTTATATTGCCTTCTTTGATCATTTCTGCAACTTCTTCATTTGTATGCTCTTTGCTCATTCTTGCAATATTGAATATGAAGTAGCGGTAATCTATTGTTCTCTCAAAAGTGTATTTTACACAAATCTTTGACAATTTACCATTCTCGTCATAAATAGTTTTAGACCCCAATAAAATCGTATCTTCTCCATAGCGCGATTTTATCCTATTATTAAAGAAATCGAGTTCTAATTCCGTGCTAATCTCATTATACTCTATATCTATTTCCAAACCATAACATTTTTGAAAAAAAGGCAAGAGCCCTTGCGCACTGTTAAAATCCTCTGGCATTTCATTCATCGCTCTCATAACAAGATTATGTTGTCTTAATATCCCGTTTGCATCTCTTGAAATAACTTCCGCTTCAACGTACATATATGTTGAGCTGTATGAAATATCTTTTACATTGCGAATATAAGAATTGGGATATCCTTCCGCATTGGAACAGTTTTTTGCATACAGTTCTTTTATTCTTGCCGTCACAGACCAATACGCTTGCTCTTCTTTTACCTCTTCAAGTTGCTTTTCTATTTCTTGCTGTTTTTCCTCTGCTTTTGCAATTTCTTCTTCGCTTGCACCTGCATTCTTAAGGCTTTCTGTCTCTTTTTTCGCAGCATCGAGTTCGTTTTGCTTGTCCGTTATAGTCGGTTTGAAATCTTCGGGTGTTTTGTCCTTAACATCGTTCTTTATCTCTTCTTCAAGTTCTTTGCTCCTGTCAATTTCTTCTTGAGTGGGTGGTGGCGTTGTTTTGGTTGTCGAGGGTTGTGTGGTATTATCGTCTTGCGTATCTCTCGTAAGTTTGATAGCAGCAAAAACAGCACCTGCAACGATAATCGCCACAGCAAAAATCACAACTATCGTTATCCAAGTTCTCTTCTTTTTGCTTGCCGTGTTGCCACTCATTTTTATCCCCCTTTGCAAATCCCGATTTCTCGTTTTTGCACATCACTTTATTTATTTTTTGTTTTCAGTTCGTTTATTTTTTGTTTCCTATTTTCTTTATCGGCTTATTCTTTAACCGATTTATTTTCGCATAAACGGAATACCCCTTATTGTCATTCCGAGGGAGCAAAGCGACCGTGGGAAGTCAGCGTAGCGTGTCTATTCGGGTGTGGGTGTCCCACCCAATCGTCATTGCGAGGAGCAACGAAGTTGCAACGTGGCAATCTAGCCGAAGGCGCATTACATAATACTCCACAACTGCGGCAACGGCGTAATATCCCCCCCCCCGAACATAAAATGTCGGGAATATGATATTTTGTTCGCTTTTATGATATTTGCCATCCCAAAAATGACATAATTTACCCCGATTTTTGACATAATTTTGAACTTTTTTTTTGCGTGTTTTTCACGCAATGTTTGCGATTTTATATCAAAAAATCCTGTCCTCAATTCGTGATATTTTCAACGATAATTTCACTCGTTTTCGCCGAGGAAAACGACGGTACGTTTCATGACCTCTTTGGAGATTTTGAGGAATTGAGCGACGGGGAAAGCGTGAACTGCCCATTTGCCTTCGCCGTGATAATGCTCGAACTTAACGTCAAGGTTGCGCAGCTTATCCACAAGGTCGAAAGTGAGGACGGCAAGTTTGTCGTTTTCACCAGAGATTGCAAAGGTAGGCGGAAAGTCGCTATTCACCCAGTATATGGGCGAGATCTCTTTTCTAAACTCCTCGTCGCACTCCTCAACGGGTATTCCGCCGCAGTAGGATTGCGTGTAGATACCTATATTCTTAAAGCCCGTATGCACGGCTTTTTCCATATCATACACGCCGCAATTGAGCATAAGCGCGGATATCTTTTGGTCTTTTGACCTCTCGTCGAGGTTGAATTTTGCGGCATATTCGGGATTGGTGGAAATTGCGCCTGCCATACTGCTTAAATGCGCGCCTGCGGACTCGCCGCCAACGAATATGCTGTCCATATCGATGTTGTATTCCTCGGCGTGTTCTTTGAGCCATGCAAACGCCTTATAGACGTTTTCTATCATCTGCGGATGCTTGTAGAACGGAGCCTCTCCGTAGTACAAACTTGCCACGAAATAGCCTGTTTTTTCACACAAAACGGTGGTATATGCCTCTCTTGTTTCGGGAAGTCCGCCTATCCAGCCGCCACCGTGGATATACACAAAAACCTTGGCTTTTTTGCTGCGGTCTCTGTCCTTTCTCTCGTAAAAATCGAGGTACAATCTCTTGTCGTCCTCGGCGTATCTGACAAATCTCGTCGCTTTGATTTTGTGCGAGCGGCGGAAACTGAAAATGGTGAGCCAACCCAAAAACTCGTTCTTGGCATGACCGCCTGCAACGTACAGATACTTTGCGTCGTACGCTGCTTTTTTGGCTTGTTTCTTTGCGTATTTTTTTGCCTTGGCAGAGAACTCTTTTAAGTCCTCTTTGACAAGCACAATCTTTGCCTCTCTCTCTTCTCTCTTGATTTGTCTGTCAAGCGCATCTCTTCTTTTTTCGAGTTGGGCATACTTCAAATCAAAAGGCGAAAGTTTGTTTACGCCTTGCGAAAGTATATTCTTTGATGTGAAAATGTGTCTTTTCATACTCGTCCGATTATTATTTTTCTTTGTGTGTTTTTGTTATAAAAAAGGTTTATCTGTACGATTTGTGCGGATAAACCTTGTGTTTTGCCGTTTTTGTTATTAGAGTTTTTCCGCAAACGAGCCGTCTTTGGTGTCTTTTACGGCGTATCCGAGAGCGGTGATTTGCGCCCTCAACTCGTCGGCTTTTGCCCAGTCCTTATTCTGTTTTGCAACGCGTCTTTGCTCCACGAGGTCAAGAACTTCCTTTGGAATATCGCTCTCTTTTGCTGCTTGCTTTGCCTCGTAGTAAGCGATGAAGTCTTGCGGTTTTTCCTTGAAAAGTCCGAGCAAAGAATATGTCTTTACCACTTGATTTGCGTCCGCAACGGCGTCGCTGTCGCCTGCTTTGAGTTTGGCTTTTATACCCTTGAAAATGCCGAACAAATCCGCAAGTGCCTTTGCCGTATTGAAGTCGTCGTCCATTGCGCGATTGAACCCGTCGTCAATCCACTTGCTCTCTTTGTCGCTTGCAAGTCCGCTCTTTTGGACGTCGTCAAGCACCTTGTAAAAGCCGTACATATGCTTGTCTGCCTCGGGGAACAAGTCGTCGGTGACGTTGATGTCGCCTCTGTAATTGGTTTGCAAAAGCGCGTACTTGATTGTGTCGGGCTTGTACTCTTTGAGCAAATCCGCAAGCAAGAGACTGTTGCCAAGCGACTTGCTCATCTTCTGTCCGTTGACCTTGATA
>DBJV01000022.1 GCA_002297185.1 Christensenella sp. UBA767 | reverse complement strand
GTTAACCGCAGATTTTCGCCGCATAGAAAAATGTGTGCGATTTTGAAAATTGCGGGTTGAAATCGGATAACTTTTTATATATAATATAGTCGAATATAAATATAAGCGGAGGGCTTATGATAAATATTATAACTGGTGCCAAAGGCACGGGCAAAACGAAAATCATCATCGATATGGCAAATGACAACGTTGAAACCGCAAAAGGCGACATCGTTTTCGTGACGGATACCGACAGATATATGTACTCTCTCAATTACAGAGTTCGTATGGTCAACGCCAAACAACTCAAAAGAGGGGACGCACCCGTAAGCGAAGAAGCGCTCATCGGCTTCCTCAAAGGCTTGCTTGCAGGCAATCACGACATCGAAACGCTCTACATCGACGGCGCGCACAGAATGCTCGGCAAAACCGTTTTCGAGATGAAAGACTTTTTTGACGACCTCAGAGAGATTGCAAAGAACACCGACACCAAATTTGTGGTTACGGTGAGCGAAAACGAGGAAAATTTCCCTGATTTCATTCGCGCGTAAGGCAGCGCACAATCAAAAAAAAGATGAAGTACACTTGCACCAGAAACTCAAAAATCGAGATTTCGGCAAGCGAGGCTATCGTAAAAGGCATTTCGGATGACGGCGGACTTTTCGTTCCGTCGTCATTCCCGATTTTAAGTCTTGCAGACATCGAAAATCTCATTCACCTCGATTATGCCGGACGTTCCGCAAAAATATTGTCCGTACTCCTCGACGATTTTTCTTATGAGGAACTTTTGGACTATACTCGCAGAGCGTATTCCGACTTTGACGAGGACGTTTGCCCCGTCGTAAAAGTCGAGGACGGGCTTTATATGCTCGAGTTGTGGCACGGGACGAGTGCGTCCTTCAAGGATATCTCGCTCTCGCTTTTCCCGTACCTTCTTTCCGCAAGCAAGAAGAAACTCGGGATTGAGGGCAATTCTCTGGTGCTTGTCGCAACGAGCGGCGATTCGGGAACAGCCGCATTGGAAGGCTTTAAGAATATAGAAGGTACGCACGTTGCGGTGTTTTATCCAAACAAAGGCGTAAGCGATGTTCAACGCTTGCAAATGACTACGCAAGAGGGCGGAAACGCGGACGTATTCGCAGTCAAATCAACCTTTGACGACGTGCAATCCGCAATCAAGCGTATCGTAACCGACAAAGAATTGACGGACGAAATTAACGCTCTCGGCATTTCTTTGATATCGGCAAATTCAGTCAACTGGGGCAGCCTCGCCCCACAGATTGCGTATTATTTTTCCGCATACTGCGACCTTGTCGCAAGCGAGGAAATCGAATTAGGTGAAAAAGTCAATTTCGTCATTCCGACTGGCAACTTCGGCGGCGCGATTGCAGGTTATTACGCTTACCGCATGGGACTTCCCGTTGGCAAGTTCATAATCGCGACCAACGCCAACAATGCGCTCGTGGATTTGTTCAACGACGGCGAATACAACGTAAATCGCGACTTTTTCAGAACGATGTCACCCTCAATGGACGTGCGCGTGGCAAGCAACCTCGAAAGGCTCGTCTATGAGGCGCTCGGAAGAGACGACGTGGCGGTGAAGAATGCCTACGAAATCCTCAAACAGACAGGTTCGTTCGAGATTGATCCCGACNNTGAAAGCCTCAAACAAACAGGCTCGTTCGAACTTGATCCCGAAGATATCCGTATGGATTTGTTCGAGGCAGGTTGGGCAGACGAAGAGGACACCAAGAATGCAATTGAGACGTTTTTCGACCTCGACGATTACATTATGGACACCCACACGGCGGTTGCCGCAAGCGTCTATAACGACTATTCGTGCGAGACGGAGGACGAAACTCCAACGGTCATCGTATCCACGACAAGCCCTTACAAAGTCGCCTCCGACGTACTCGGCGCACTTGGAACGAAGGAGAAAAACTGCTACAAAGCCGTTGTGAAATTGTACAATCTCACCGCGCTCGATTGCCCTGAAAGTATAGCGGAACTTGAAGGAAAAGACGAGATTTACAAAGACGTCATAGAGCGCACGGATATAAAACAAGCCGTGCTTGACGTGGCAAAACGAACCCAAAAACAATAAGGAAAGTCGTGTCGCAAATGCCTAAAAACGACGTTTATTGCGGCAAAACGACTATATAAAGTGTGTATTATGGAAGAACAAAGACAAAAAATCGTATATAGCGCATTAAAACCGACGGGCGATTTGCAACTCGGCAACTACATCGGTGCGCTCAAAAACATGGTCAAACTTCAAGACGAGTATAAGTGCATTTACACCGTTGCGGACATGCACGCAATCACCGTCGATAACGTGCCTGCGGACTTGCGCCGTCGCACTTACGACTTCATGGCGATATTCCTTGCCATAGGTCTCGATCCTCAAAAGACGACGTTGTTTGTGCAATCGCAAGTACCCGAGCATGCAGAACTTGCATGGGTGCTTAATTGTAACACGCAATTCGGCGAGGCAAGCAGAATGACGCAGTTCAAGGAAAAGAGCCAAAAAGCACCCGAAAACGTCAACCTCGGCTTGTTCACTTATCCAACGCTTATGGCAGCGGACATCTTGCTCTATCAAGCGGACTTGGTGCCTATCGGAAAAGACCAAAAGCAACACCTCGAACTTGCAAGAGATATCGCTCAACGCTTTAACTCCAAGTATTCGCCCACGTTTGTCATTCCCGACGGCATATTCCCGACGATCGGCGCAAAGATTTACAACCTTCTCGATCCGACCACAAAAATGGGCAAGACGGACGACAACACCAACGGCGTTATCCACCTTCTCGACGATCCCGACACGGTTATGCGCAAGTTCAAGAGGGCGGTCACGGACTGCGGCGATTCCATCGTTATGGCAGAGGACAAGCCCGGCATAAGCAACCTCATCACAATCTATTCCGTCATCACGGACACGCCTATCGACAAGGTGCAAGACATCTTT
>DBJV01000121.1:14138-23503 GCA_002297185.1 Christensenella sp. UBA767 | reverse complement strand
AAACGGTATCAAGGTTGAAAAAGTCGCAAGCGACAGAGAAGGTTACACCGATAAGCTCGCAATCAGCGGCACTTACGTTGACGAAAAGACGGGCGAAAGCAAAACTTACGAATACGCTCTTTACGTCGGCGTTCAAGGCGGCGACGGCATCGATGGCAAGAAAGATTACACTTTCAACGCATTGATTGTTATCCCCACCGATGGCGAGCCTCTCGAATCTGCATTCAGCGGCACTGCAACCTACGATAAGAGCAAAGACACAATGATCTTCAACCTCAGCGCGGGCGCAAACACAAAGGATGATTATGCAAGCGCATTTGCAGGCGTCAAAGCATACGCAACCGCAAAGGGCACGGTCGTCATCGAGCTTAGTGCAAGCGCAGACGTTGCCGCAACTATCGGCGCAAACGCAAGCGTATCAGTTGAAATCGGCAAACTCGACGAGAACAAATACGGCGCAGTGGTCACCGTCAGCGGCAATGCAACCTTCGCAGGCTACGGCGCAAGCTTCAACGTAACTGCAAACGTCTATGCAAACAGCACAGAGGACGCAATGGATTTTGACATCGACGGCAAACTCGAAGCAACCGTTGTGGTTCCCGAATCGGTCCCCGTTGTCGGCGGAACGTGGAAAGCATCCGCAGATTTGAAAGGTAAGGCAAAATACGTTGTCAAAGACGACGCTCTTGAAGTCGGTCTCAACGGCAACGTGACATTCGCAAAAGTTCAAGAAGAAAACAAATAATCTCGTTAGATTATCGAAAAACGCAAAAAACCTCTACATTTCGTAGAGGTTTTTTCTTGCCTATGTTTAGGCGATTTTTTACCGTTTTCAACAGAATACCACGACTGTTTGCAGAGCGGTTGTGTAAGTTTTACGCCGATTTATTTACACGGATGAATTTGTAGAAAGTTTGTTTTTTGTTTGTGAGGGACAGTTTCTTTTGTGGCTTAAAAAACAGTAAAATAAAACCGCAAGTTCATTGCGGTTTTGTTTTATCGAGAAGTTTTTTGATTTTCTTTTTTGCGGAATATATCGTGTTATCGACTTTCTTTTGCTCTATGCCCAGTTCCTTTGCGATTTCGGCGTAACTCAGACACTCTATATGCAGTTTCAGCACCTCGAACTCCGTCGGCGTGAGGGTGGATGCAATCGCGTCGAGAAGAAGAGAGGACGCCTCGTTTTCAAGGAACAGATTTTCGGGATCGGAGTCCGCGGTTTGGAAATCGTCGTCGAGATTGACTTCTTCCACTTTGCTTGACGCTTTTCTCGTTGCATCGACTATTGCGTTTTTGACGCACCTCGACGCATACGTTTTGAAGGACGCACCTGCGCTCTCGTCGTACGTGCGTATAGCGCGGATAAGCCCGAGCATGCCGTATCCTGCAAGGTCGTCCGTGTCCGCAACACCAGTTGCGCCAAATGAGCGAGCAATGGATTTGGCAAGATTGAGATAACTCAAAGCGACGGCATTTTCAGCCGCCAAATCGCCTTGTTGCGCTTTGAGTATAAGTTGGTTTTCTTGCTCGATAGTCATATATATTTTGGTTAAGGCTCCGCCTTCCACAATTATTAATTATTAATTTTTAATTATGGAGGGGGGGACACCCACACCCAATGAAATCTTGCTCTCCCAATTAATCCCTGCGCTTTATGTTGTTTTAAGAAATTCTTTATTTTCTATTTAGACCTTTTTTATTGCACGGTTGTATTATAATAGCGTCGTTGGAAATACGACATAATTGTGAAAAAGTAACAAGGAGATATAAAAATGAAAAAGACAGTTATTGCAATTCTTTCGGTTATTCTCGTCCTTTCGCTCTCTATGGTAGCACTTGTGGCATGCAACAACGATAACGATGCAGACAAAGCGTCCAACACGGAAGTTTTGGGTACGGCAGTAGCGGTTGCGGCACAATCCGCAATGGACAGCGCTTCCTCATCCGCAACGGATAACACCGAGGACGACTTCCAAGCAGGCGTCAACCTTACAGTCGGCAACGGCGCAATCGACCTTGCGGCAGGCGCAACGATTAACGGTATCGGCGCGGCGGTAAAACCGGTTCTTGAAAAGACCGTTGCTCAAGTGGACCAATTCCTCGGCGAAAACGGTATCAAGGTTGAAAANNTAATTATTAATTTTTAATTATTAATTCAAACAAGTTATCTGCGTTGTCTCACAGCCTCATACAATACTATTCCTGCCGCGACGGAGGCGTTGAGGGAGTTGACTTTGCCGTATTGCGGAATGGTCAACGTGTCGTCGCAAAGGTCTTTGGTGAGGCGGTGGATCCCTTCGCCTTCGCTGCCAATGACGATTGCGAGATTTCCGTTGAGATTTGCATCTTTCGGGGCTTTACCGTCAAAATCCGTCGCATAAACCCATACGTTATGCTCTTTGAGCATTCTTATGGTGTCGTTTATATTGGTGACTTTTGCAATGAGCGTATGCTCCGTTGCGCCGCATGCAACCTTAACGACGGTGTCGTTGACGCTCACGCTCCTGTGCTTTGGAATGACTATGCCGTGCGCTCCGAAACACTCTGCGCTACGTATAATCGCGCCGAGGTTGTGAGGGTCGGTTATACCGTCCAAAATCACTATGAGAAGTGGCTCGTCTTTTTGCTTTGCAAGGTTGATTATATCCTCGACGTCGCAGTATTCAAAGTCCGTAACGGCAGCCACCACGCCTTGATGATTTCCGCCTGCGGCAAGTTTGTCAAGCATGTTTTTGTCAACGTAACTCACCACCGTGCGAGCCTCTTTTGCGAGTTTATGCACGGAGGAAAGCATGGGGTCGAATTCGCCCTTTTGCATAAAAAGTTTGTCAATCGTCTTGCCTGCGCGGTAAGCCTCTTTTACGGGATTTCGTCCATAGATATACATAGCGTTGCCCTCTTTATCCTTCGATATTATCTTCAAAGCATGCAGACAAAAACTCTTCCAAGCGAGAAGTGTTGCCCGTGAGATACAGATATCCAAGCACCGCCTCGAATCCGCTTGCTCTGCGGTATTCGCTCATTTCGGCGTGCTTTGCGCTCGTCTGCACTTTGCAATTGCGCGCTCTGCGGAATATATCCTGTTCTTCCTCATCAAAAAGAGGCAACAGTTTTTCCGCCTCGGCGGCTTGGGATACCGCTTTCACCACTTTGGTGACTTCGTGATGCAATGCGCCCGTCTTTTGCGTCGAGCCTATCGTCACGCGAGTACGGGTATAGAGAGATTGCACCGCATCCCCCACGAAAGCCAAAGCCATCGGGTGAAGTGCCAGCGCGTCTTTTTTGGATATAGGCGTTTGCATACTGAAGATAGCATTGTCACTCATAACTTGCATTTTAGCACATAAAGTAGAGATTGACAATAAACAATTATAATAATAATATATTTATATAAACCAAACAAGAAGGTGTCCGTATGAAGAGAAGATCCGCAGTTTTCAAAGTTTCGCTAATCGCAATAATGATTGCGATATTGTGCGTTTCGCTCAGCGCATGCGGGCTTTTCGATGCGCTCAAAACGATCACCCACGCAGACTTATACGTAATAGACGGTCTCGAAGGCAGCGAGAGCGACGGATACGTGGCGTATCTCGGTCAAGAGTTTACGCTCGGTTTGGATTGGCACAACGCAAGGGTAACCTCGCCCGATATAGAGTGGTTTATGTCTGTCGGAGAGGGCGAAGATACGTCTGTTGCTACGGGACAAAAAACGCTTGCTTGGACATTCGAGCGTACGGATTTGGGCAAAACGTACACGATTTATGCCGTTGTCAACAAGGTCAAGGCAAACGGCGCCAAAATCACGCCTGTCGAGGCGCCGCTCTCGGAGCCTACGATCACAAGTTCCACGCATTCAATCGTTGACGGCAAAATCCAACAAAACAGGTTGCAGGAATTGTCTTATATCGTGCTTTCGGTAAGTTGGAATGAGGAAGATATATCCCAAGCGCTCGAGATACAAATCAAATGGTTTATTGACGGCGAACTTGCGACGGAGAATGCAAGAGATTTTTCATACGATGCAAAAACACTCGTTACCAAAGATTGCAACGTCGTTATAAGCGTTGCAATCGGTTATCAAGACGGCGATAACGTCGTCACGAAAAACGCAAGCGTAACGCTTGTGTTCGTGTCCGAATACGACCTCGTTTCGTCCGTAAAAATAGTGCCGTACGAAGAGGGCGGAAAGTTAAAACGAGTCACGGCGGATACGTACTATTTGCAAGGCGAATCGAGTGCGGAAAACACCGCAAAATTCACCACTTCGCTTGCTCCCGACAGTGCATATCAAGGAGCAGAGTGCGAGTGGACGTTGCGTAGCGGAGAAAACGCCGCAATTCTCGAACAAACGGACAGAACGATAGATTTGCAATTGAATTACGGCAAAAACACGCTTATTGCAAGCATCGGCAACGTCCAAAGCAGGCAAGTCATTATATACGTGATGTCCTACGAGTTTTCGGCAATTCCCACCGATATCAAGACTGCAATGACTGACAAGTTCGTGTGGAAAGGCAATTCTTATGACAAATATATTTCGTCACAGTACGATTTGAACGCATGCGTCGGCAATGCGATATCTTTGCACAAAATAGATACGGGCTATCAAATGTACGTCGGTCGCACGGACTGGGGTGGCGATAACTTTGTAAATCAATGCTCTGCCACAATGAAACAAATCGGAGAAGAGTCCGGCTCATTCTATTATACTGTGTCTGTGAATGGGAAAAAAGCGACATTGACGTTTACGTCGGATACCAAGTTCGGCATTCCGAGCGGCGCATATGATAATCCCGACGAATCGCATCAGGCAAAGGTAAATTTGAGATACACCGAGCAAAGCACAAGACGCACGTCCTTGCCTGTCGATGAGTTTAAGGAAGAGGTGGAAGTGTACAACTCCAACGACCTCTATCGCGCGGTATCTTTCGGATATAAACCGATTTTCGTCGGGGACGATGCCAAAAAGATGCAAGCGTTGTACAACAAGGCAAGAGAAGTGCTTTTCAAATACATATCCGCCGATATGACGGAAGTCGAGAAAGTGGCGGCGGTTTACGACTGGATTGTGTATAACGTCGAGTACGATCACGCAGTCGCAAACCTCTCGGACAGCAGCAATACGAGCGGTTACAACGCATTCTATCTCGAGGGCGTATTTGACGACAACAGAGCGGTGTGCGACGGCAAATCCAAGGCGTTTGCGCTCCTTTGCGGTATGGAAGGTATAAGGGCGTTGCGTATAACGGGCGAGGCGCTTACGGGCGATGCGTACGGCGGACACGCTTGGAACAAGGTGCTTGTCGATGCCGACGACGACGGCGAGAGGGAATGGTACGTCGTGGATACCACTTGGGGCGACGCTGCGGTGCAGACGAGTTCGAGAGTTTGGGACGAATATCTCACATATTCCTACTTCCTGCGCACGGATGCGGATATTCAAGATACGCATAGGAGCGGTATGGAACAGCCCGTTGCAGATACCGTTTACAACACGTACAAGAACACCTACGTAACCGTATCCGGACAAAAAGTCAGCTTTTACGTAAGGACGGCGGCGGAACTCAACGCCCTGCTTGCATACAGCAAAGCCAACGGCGGAATGTGCCTCAGTGTATATATCGTCGAGAGCGTCAGAGGCAGCGAAAACTTCGGGCATCTCACTCCCGTACGTGACGGCGAATACGTAATATTTGCCTCGTCGTCATCATCGATAATCTTTTGAGGAATAAGTACAAATCTTATAAAAACAACACAAAAAGTCCGTTGAAAACCAACGGACTTTAATACTATCTTTCGACGTTCAGGGGGAGGGAAAACGCCGTCGGATACTACAAATACAATCTCAACGCCTTGATGTTTTTGTCGTACGTTTTCATAAGGTCGCGCGCGAGTTCGGGAACGTCCACGCCCGTTTCTTTCAATTCGTTGATACACTTTTGCACGCTTTCTATGCCCATATTGTAGCCGTCGATAAGCATGCTTGCAAGGTGTGAGCATGAATTGTTTATGCCTGCGTTCATCTTTACGCCTGCTTTGAGCATCATACGTTGAATGGGGTTCGTCTGCGCCTCTTCAACTTCTTTTTCGCTCAATTCCTGCTTTGCCTTTTGATAAAAATCTTCCATAACTTCCTTTTGCGAAAGTATAAGATTTTTCATTTTGTCGCTATCGACGTAGCAAAGAATGTTGTCTATCGATTGCGCGCCCATTGCGGTGTTGCGCAAGATTTCTCTATAAATTTTCATATATTCTCCTTGTATCCTTTTTGCATATTATGTGCGGAATTTTCGATTTTATAGCACTCTTTCACCGCTTGGTTGACTTGAATAAAGTTGTCGATTTTTCGATATAAGCGGTCATAAACGATTGCCTTTTTATCAGCCGAATATCTTATCCAGCCACTCTTTAACCCAAGACTTATAGACGATTTTTTCGCCGTTTTGTGCGTTCGGAACAAAGCAAAGCGGAGGGAATGCCACACACCACCAATTGTCGCCCGTGCCTTCGCCCAGATAAATTATAAGTGCGTCGTAATAGCCCTCGGGGAAGTCGTATCCGTCGTATTGCCTGTCGGGAAAATATTCGTTTTTTAGCGCAATCGAGGCTTTATATGTAAAATTATTTGTGTAAAGTGTCTGATTTGCGATTTTTACAAGATTTTGTTCTTCGCTTTCGAGTATATCTCGCGCATCCGATTTGCTTTTGCAGTTTTCAAGAACGGACGATAGATACGTCGTGATTGCGTCGCGCACTTTGAGTTTTACCGCCTGATCTTCGTCGGTATTGGAGTTGGCTCGGATATGTATGCGAATACACTCGTTTGCGAGGCGTTTTTGTGATACGGAGCCGTTGCATGCGCAAAGCACGACGGTGAGGATTGCGGCAAGCAATAGTGCCACGATGACGTACAAGAGGACATTGTTTTTCATACCTCAAGTGTTGCCCAATCGTTTGCGAGATATACGCCTTTAAGAATTTTGCGATTTGCGCCTTGCTTGCATAAAAGCAATATCGCGTGAAAAACTACTGAAAAAGAGGTGATATATGAAAACGAATTCCATATTGACAAGAGGTTTGATTTTGTCGCTTGCCTTTCTGCTTTTGAGCGTGGCGCTCATATGCGCCTTCGTACAGGAGGACGAAGTACCCGTTGCGGACGCTGCCGTACTCAAACAAGGCTCAAAAGGCGACCTTGTCAAAACCGTGCAGACAAAACTTATCAAGTGGGGATATCTCACGGGCAAGGCTGACGGAATTTTCGGTGCAAAAACGAAAGCCGCCGTCATCAAGTTTCAACGCAAAAACGGACTTACCGCCGACGGCATAATCGGCACGAGAACGGCGCAAGCGCTTGGCATAAGCCTTTCAAGCAGTACGTCCTCATCCTCGCAAACGACGTCCTCGACGGATTTGAACTTGCTTGCGAGAGTTGTATATGGCGAGGCGAGAGGCGAGCCTTACACGGGACAGGTTGCGGTTGCCGCAGTCGTGCTAAACAGGGTTAAAAGTTCCAGTTTCCCCAACACCGTGGCAGGCGTGGTGTATCAATCGGGCGCATTCGATTGCGTAAGCGACGGACAAATCAATCTTACGCCCAATCAATCCGCATACAACGCCGCACGCGACGCGCTCAACGGTTGGGACCCCACTTACGGATGCTTGTTCTATTACAATCCGCGCACGGCCACCAGCAAATGGATGCTTTCGCGCACGGTCAAATTGAATATCGGCAATCACGCATTTTGCTGAAAGGAGTGATATATGAAAAAAGATGATAAAAAGAAAAACGTGCAAGAAGGCAAAAAGCAAAGAAAGCACGCCCCCGCAAAAGTCGTCAAAACCGCCGTTTTAGGCACGGTGCTTGGACTGTTTGCAAGTGCGATAGTGGGGCTTTCGGTTGCTCTTTACTTCTCTCAAAAGAGCGTGCAAACGCACGAAACTTATCAAAGGCAAATGGACGCCGTGTATTCTCGCGCGTACTACGATTTGCTTGACGGAGCGAGCGATTTGGGCATCCAACTGCGAAAAATCAGCGTGTCCAATTCGCCCAAAATGCAACAATCGCTTTTGTACGAGGTGTGGGGAACGGCGCAACTTGCAGAGGACAATCTCGGCATGTTCGAGTCGCAAGACGACGGAATACTCAAAGCGCAAAAATTCGTCAATCAACTCGGCGATTACACGCATTCGCTTGCGCTCCGCATCTCCGACGGACATCCGTTGACGGCTGAGGACAGACACAAATTGCAACAAATGGGGAATATGGCGGACACGTACAAAAACGCCTTGCAATCCGTGCAAAAGAACCTCGACAACGGACAAATGTTCGTAGAGGACGGCGGTGCGCTGGACAATTTCGCGTCTGCGTTTTCGGAGTTTTCGGAACCGAGTTTCGAGTATCCCGAAATGATTTACGACGGTCCGTTTTCCTCTGCGCTTGAAAACAGACAAACTTACGGTCTTGTCGGCGAGGAAATAACCGTCGAAAAAGGCGAAGAAATAGTCAAAGGGTTGTTTGAAAATTATAGACCTCGAAACGTTGAATACGCAGGACAGGCAGACGGCGATATCGTAACGCTCGATTACAGATTTGTCAGCGGCGACGACAGATGCTACGTGCAAATCGCAAAGAAGGGCGGAATGCTCATATCTTTCAACACTTCGCCCGTAAACGATGAGAGCGTTGCAATCGTCGAGGCAAGCGAAACTTGCCAACAAAGCGCGTTGCGCTTTGCATCACACGTAGGTTTTGAAAATATGCAAGTGGTGTGGTCGTCCTCGGCAGACGGCGAGTGCGTGATAAACCTCGCACCCGTGCAAGGCGGCGCAATCCTCTATCCCGACCTTATCAAAGTCAAGGTGAGAGAGGACGATTTGCGAGTTCTCGGTTTTGATTCCACACACTATGCGTTCAATCACCGTGAGCGTACCCTCGACGAGCCGACTATATCTGCCGCAGACGCACAATCCACGCTTTCCGTCCAACCTATAACCAAAGGACGACTTGCGCTTATCCCCTTGCGAGAAACGAGGGAAGTGCTGACCTATGAATTTGAATGTCACAGCGACGGCACCTATTACGTTTATATCGACGCCCAAAGCGGTGAAGAAGTGAATATTTTGTATGTGGTATCGGACGATACGGGCATGCGCACAGCGTGAAAATAATTAATAATTATGAATTAATAATTAATAATTGCGGAATATTCCATATGTCATTCCGAGCGTAGCGTGGGAATCCAGCGATAGCGAAATGCGCCTTCGGCTTGATTGCCACGTCGCTACGCTCCTCGCAATGACATAAGGAAAAATGAAATAATCCGCTAATAAATGCGCCAAAGGCGCACACACCAAGCAAGCGA
>DBJV01000121.1:4261-14109 GCA_002297185.1 Christensenella sp. UBA767 | reverse complement strand
CGTGTATCGGTTGCGCGGTAGCAGAGCAATAAGGCTAGCGTGGCTAAGGCAATACACACAAGTGCGTGTTGCTGTTGCCACAGCGACGACTTTTGCGAATATCACTGCGCCATAGGCGCAATATCACTAACGTAAAATAAAAGACACTCGAATTTCCGAGTGCCTTTTGTTTTGCGTAAATTTTACTTATTTTGCTTTTTTCTCTTTTCTTTCAAGGGACTTTGTAAAGCAAAAACCGAAGATGATTTGCAACAGTCCGAGTGCCGCACCTGCAAGAACGACGTATTCCTTGGTGACGAACGCTTTGTAGTATGCGCCGAAGCCTACACCGTCGTTATTGTTAACGATAAATTGTGTGAAGAGCACTGCTATTGCGATAAGTCCGATAAGAATACTGGACACAACGTTGTACGCTCTTCCATACTTCTTTCCGCAAGCGGATACGAGCGCGACGATGAAGTTGATTGCTGCAAGCAAAAGCAATACCATCGGCAAAATTCTAATAACACCTAAAAGTGCTGATGGCACAAACATATCTTTGAAACCGTCAAAGTTTGTGACAAGCGTAATCCAACCAGTGATACCGTCGAATGCGGCGATACCGTAGAGAGAATTGCCAATTTTACCGACCTTTACGAAGTAACCGACCACGGTAAGCGCAACGAAGAGAAGTGACATAAGCATCATAACGACGTTTCTGCCGACGCCGCTGTGTTTTGCTTTCTTTGCAGGAGCAACGGTCGTTTCCTCATTGTTATATACAGGCTCGAAGTTGGTTTGAGGTTGTGTATAAGCGGGCGCTTGTTGAACGAGCGTCGCTGCTTGAGTGTCTATTTTGTTGATTTTTACGCCGATAGTTACGCCGCAGCTGGGGCATTTGATACGATGTTTGTATCCATCGGGAAGTGTCTCCATATTCGCCGGCGGCTCGAAACTGATTTCGGCTCTACAACTTGGGCATCTAGTGTACATAGTTTATCTCCTTAAAAACTATTCTTACGATATTATATTATTAAAGTGCGTTAAAGTCAATGATAGTTGAGTAAAAAATTTTTTAAATAACTCAAAATAGCGATTTTTCGCGCCGCTTTTGTGTTAAAAATCTTGTCGAAAACGGTGAAATATACTCCGTTCCGTGTGGAAATGCGGCAATATTTGTAACCGTGCCGTCTTGTAGCTAAAAAACAAAATGCACACAATAGGCATTTTATAATATCAAAACGAAAGATAAAACCCTATTTGTGTGCAAAATAGATTTGTATAAGTGCAAATTGTGTGTCGTTAATTTGGTGATAATCGTCTATCCGACCGATTTCTTTTCCATATAATTTTTGACGCTGACGTAATCTGCGCAAAGTTTGATTATGTATCTTTGTCTTTCCTCGTGGGACAGAGAGCCGAGAATTTTCTCGTCAGCGAGTTGCGCAACGGGGTTTGTGACGCTCTCGCCTGCACGTTTAAGTTTGTTGAGTTTGACGTAGATTGCCTTTTGCTCGGGCGTTACGTCTTTTGGCGCGCTCAATTCGTCTTGGTCGTACGAGTTGGTGGCAAGCCTCGATTTTGCCGATTTTGCAAGTGTGCGCAGGGCGCAATTTTTGTGTTTTACGTTGCTCATATCCGCCTCCGATATGAATATTAGCACAATTCCGTGCAATTGGAAGAGGAGCGGCAAACTTAGACCTTATTCGTCCTTTTCTCTCTTTTTTCGCACTCTGTTTTTTATCTTTGAAAGCAAAAACGGCGGCAAAAACACGCCCACCCCGAATGCGAAAACGCCGTATAACTGGATTTTCCCTTGCATTATCCACTCGACGCAAGCAATGAACGCACCCGATATGCACACGGTTGCAAAAAAGTCCGTCAAAGCACGCTCTACGGGCTTTGCTTTTCGCAAATAGAGAAGTGCGAAAAGCCCTCCGGCAAGACCTGCAAGAAGGCAAAAAGCAAAGCATATCGCTTGATTTTGGGCGTTTGCGCCGAGATATAAGTTCATTTGAAAAGGCGTTTTGCAAAGGACGTCGGCGTTGATTGCGCACTGTATTTTAGGGACGTGATTTGCCCCGAAATCTGCAATTTTCCGCTTTCCACGTCAAGATTTTTGACGACGAGGTCAGTGCCGACTATCGTCAGCGTTTCGCCCTCGAGGCGCACGACGACGGTCTTGTCCGTGAACGTCGGCACGTCCAAAACTCCCGTCATAGACACGGAGTGAAGGTGGTCGAGTTCGATTTTGTGAGTGGATTTTTCTTTTTGAGATTGCTCGGCTTTGGTCTGTACTTTTGCCGAGTCGAGAGTGCGCGATTGCGTGGTAGATTTTGAAAATTCCATATTACACCTCCTGCGCTTGCGCGCTTTTCATTGACAATAATATTAAAAGAGAATAAAATATATTCCACAAAAACAAAAATGCGCTCGCACGGGCGCAAGGTGAGCAATGGCAAAGTCAAAGAAATCCGCAGACAAAAAGAGGCGTTTTGCAATAGACAATTCGGCAAAATACTATCCGATTATGTCCACCAAGAAAGCGCAAAGTTTGTTTTGCATAAGCGCAAAGATGTTTGACGACGTCGATAGGGACGTTCTGGAAGTTGCGCTCAACGACGTGCTAAACCGTTTTCAAGCCTACAAAGTGCGTCTCAAAAAAGGCTACGCATGGCACTTTTTCGAGCATAACGACGCGCCTGCAAAGGTTTTCGGAAACGAGGCGTTGCTCACACCGATCAATCCCGACGATACCAACGGATATTGGTTTAGGGTTAGTGCGGTCGGAAAACTCATAAAACTCGAGATGTTCCACGCGCTTGCGGACGGCAACGGTGCGTTGATGTTTTTGAAGAGTATCGTCAAAAGATATCGCGAACTTTTGGGATTCGATGTTGAGGACGACGGCGTAATCGATTGGCAGAGCCAGTCTTACGACGAGGAGTTCGAGGACAGCTTTGTAAAAAACTACAAGCCCATATCTTTCGGTCAAATGAATCTCAAAGCCTTGGCAGGCAAAGTGCCTCATCGCATAGGAGGCACGACGTCGCAAGCAGGCTATCAAAGCAGCGAGGCGGTTGCCGAGGCAAGCGATATAGTGGCAAAGGCAAAGGAAATCGGCGTTACGTTCACCGCATACCTTACGGGCGCGCTGGCTTACGCAATCGAAAAGACCTATCCCAACAAAAAGCCGATTGCCATAATGGTGCCCGTCAATCTCCGCTCCCTTTATCCGTCGAGGACGATGCGCAATTTTGTCACGTTTGTGAGGATTATATTCTTGCCCTCGTCTTGCAAGAGCGTGGAGGACTGCGCAAAAGAGGCGTACAGACAGCTCAAAATCGAGACCGCAAAGGACAAACTCGACGCATTCATTTCAACGACGGTGCGTGCGCAAAAGAACTGGTTGCTCAAGATTCTTCCACTGTTTGTCAAGACTGCGCTCATACGATTTGGCAAGTTGTTTATGCGCTCTCGCCAGACTATGATTTTCAGCAATCTCGGCAACGTGGTATCCCCCGAGGCAATGGGCGTTGACAGATACATTCTCAACATGAACGTATCCAAAAACAACGTGCAGAATCTCGGCTCGATAACCACCAACGGCAAGACCAACCTAGGTTTTACGCGCTATATCAAAGAAAACGATTTGCCCGAGGCGTTCTTTGCGCTCCTCGAGCAAAAAGGTATAAGGCTGACGAGAGTGTGATTTCTACGCTAAAAAGCGTAGGGCATACAAAGCAAACCGTCCAAAGCGGACGAAAAAACGATTTTTACATGAAAGTAGTATAAAGAGGTATTTATGAAACAACTCAATTCAAGCGAACTTCGCAAAATGTATCTTGATTTTTACAAATCAAAGGGACACGCGGTTATAGGCTCGGCGTCGCTTATTCCCGAAAACGATCCGACCGTGTTGTTCACAACGGCAGGCATGCATCCGCTCGTTCCGTATCTTCTCGGTGAAAAACACCCTGCAGGCAATCGTCTTACCGACGTCCAAATCTGCGTGCGCACGGGCGATATCGACGAAGTCGGCGACGCAACGCACTGCACCTTCTTCGAGATGCTCGGAAGATGGTCGCTCGGCGATTATTTCAAGGAATATGCCATCGCTTGCTCCTACGATTTCTTGCTCAATCAACTTGAATTTGACAAGGACAAATTTGCAGTAACGGTGTTCGCAGGCGACGAGGATTGCCCCAGAGACGAAGAAAGCGCGTCCTATTGGAAAGCGCAAGGCATTCCCGAGGATCACATTTTCTATTGCAACAAAAAGCATAACTGGTGGGGACCTGCAGGCATAACCGGTCCGTGCGGTCCCGATACCGAGATGTTTATAGATACCGGCAAGCCCAAATGCTCCGACGATTGCTCTCCTGCGTGCGATTGCGGAAAGTACGTGGAAATCGGCAACGACGTATTTATGCAATACTTCAAAAATGCCGACGGCACCTTCTCGCCGCTTGCGCAAAAGAACGTTGACGAGGGCATGGGACTTGAAAGAATGCTCTGCATCCTCAACGGCTACAAGTCGGTATATGAGACGGATTTGTTCAGTTTCGCAATCAAAAAACTCGAAGAATTGAGTGGTAAGAAGTACGGTGAGGACGAGCAAACCACCGTCGCAATGCGCATAATCGCAGACCACACCCGTACGGCAACCTTCCTTCTCGGCGACGTCAAAGCGGTGTCTCCGTCCAATGTCGATCAAGGTTACGTACTCCGTCGTCTTATCCGCAGAGCAATGAGATATTGCCGCACGCTCGGCATCGACGACAGCGCACTTGTGGAACTTGCAAAACTCTACGTCGCAAAATACGAAGAGGCATATCCCTACATCAAAGAGAACGAGGGCAGAATCGTGTCCGAACTCGAGGCAGAGAGGAATAAGTTTGCAAAGACCATCGAGCAAGGTCTCAAAGAGTTTGACAAAATCGTTGCGCACCTTCCGCAAGGTATGACGGTGTTCCCGGGCAAGACGGCGTTCAGACTTTACGACACCTACGGTTTCCCCATCGAAATGACGGAAGAACTTGCAAAAGAAAAAGGTTTCACCCTCGACAGAGCAGGCTACGACAAGGCTTTTGGCGAACACCAAGCGCTCAGCAAAGCAGGCGCAGAGCAAAAGTTCAAAGGCGGTCTTGCAGACGGCGGCGAACTTACGGCAAGACTTCACAGCGCAACGCACCTTCTCAACGCAGCGCTCAAAATCGTGCTCCACGACGATTCGATTCAACAAAGAGGCAGCAACATCACGTCCGAAAGATTGCGTTTCGACTTCAACTTCCCGCGTCCGCTCACGCAAGAGGAAATCGCTCAAGTTGAGCAAATCGTCAATGACGAAATCGCCAAAGACAGCGAAGTCAAACTTGAAGAAATGTCCGTCGAAGAGGCAAAGAAAGCAGGCGCAATCGGCGTATTCGACAACCGTTACGGCGACGTCGTAAAGGTATATACGATAGGCATTTCCAAAGAAATCTGCGGCGGCCCCCACGCAAAACGCACGGGCGAACTCGGCAAATTCCGCATCGTGAAAGAGCAAAGTTCTTCCGCAGGTATCAGACGTATCAAGGCAGTTTTGGAGTATTAAAAAATGAGATGTGACACCCACGTACACACTCGCAATTCACACGACGGCAAATTGCCGATCGCGACGATAGTTGACCTTGCCAAAGCGCAAGGTCTTTGCTATCTTGCAACGACGGATCATCTCGATTACGACTTCGAGTACGGCAAAAACAAAGCCCCTATAAAGTGGCCTGCGCTCAATCTCGAAGAATATCAAAAAGAGTGGCAAATCGCAAAATCGGCACTTGATAACGACAAAAACAACACGTTAAACCTTTGTTTTGGTATTGAGGCAAGTTATGACAAGAGTGAACTTGCCAAGCAAAAATATCAAGAAACCATTGCAAAATACCCCTTTGACGTCGTTATAAATTCCGTGCATTGTGTGGACGGATACGACGTATATTTCAAGATGGCGTTTTTGTTCAAGCGCAAAAAACACGTGTATAAGAGATATCTCGAGACCATTCTCGAAAGCCTCGACGCCCCGTACCCGTACGACATCGTGGCGCACATCGGATACATCGCCCACGGCGCGCCGTATAGGGACAAAACTTTGAGATATAAGGACTTCCCGAATGAGATAGACGCAATCCTCAAAGGCATCATCGCAAGAGGCAAGGCAATGGAAATCAACTTTCATCACGAGATGGCCCCGGGCAGAGATATCGTCGAGAGGTATTACGAACTCGGCGGACGAAAAATCAGTTACGGCTCGGACGCGCACAGAGGCGACATTTGCAAGAATTTCGACGAGGCGTGCGCAATGCTCAAAGAGATAGGTTTCACCCATCTTTCAACTTTCGTAAAGCACCAAGAAGTGCTTGTCGAGATATAAAAGAGGCGTCCTTCGGGACGCTTTTTGTATTGTTTGATATATTTTTCATACAATATAAACAGCAAATTTTTTGCGCGCGGTTGACTAATTATAAAACATAGTTTATATTAAATAAACGGCGAGAGCGCAATGCGCGCGCTTGCTAAGAGGTGTATTATGAAAAAGAATCTTGAAAAAATCTTTGCATCTTGTTCCATCGTCGTGGCGGTGATACTCATCATGGTACTCGTCGTGGCAGCGTTTGGCGGTATCGAGCCGGACGAATTCAACAGCAAACTCGTCAGAGGCTTGATTATCACGCTTGCAATCTTGTATATCGTGCTTGCAATCGTGTCGCTCGTTCTCATTTTTGTCAACAGCGACGTGGTGAAAGAGATTACGCTCCGTCAAGAAAAGGGCGGCTCGGTGAGAGTTTCTTCGCAAGTCGTGTCCAAGTTCGTCAAACAAACCTGCAAGCAAATCGAAGGCGTCAAGTGCCAAAAGGTTGCTCTCGTTACGGACGAATACGGTGTTCGCCTCAAACTCAACGTCAAGGTTGTGGATAAGGACGTCGTCGAGGCAGAAACTTATTTGCGCACCTTGCTCGAGGACGTTTTCCTCGGTGAATTCGGATTCAAGTTCAGTTCTATCGAGATAAAGGTTATGGCGCTCACTCCCAAGTACAAAGCGGACGCAGCGGACATCCAAAGCAAAGTCGAGGCAAAACTTGCTCAAATGAAAGCGGAAGAAACGCGCGAAGAAGTCGCAGCCGAAACCGAAGAAACCGCAGAGGAAACGCAAGTTGTCGAGGATGCCGAGAACGCCACAGAGACGACGGTCGAAGAGCCCGTTCAAGAAAATGTCGAAGAAAGCGTCGAAGAAGTCGCAGACGGCGAAGTCGAAGTAGCGGACGAGGCAGAAGAGGTTGCCGAAAGCGAAGAGCAAGCGGAGCAAACCGTAGAAGAAGAAAAGTAAAAAATATAGCGCGGGTAAAACCGTCGGAGGAATATAATGAAAGAAGTTTATCTTACTCAGGAAGGTCTTGAAGAATTAAAGCAAAGACTCGATTATCTCATCGTTTATTTGCGTGGCGACGTCGCAAAGAAATTGCAACACGCACGTGAACTCGGCGACTTGTCCGAAAACGCAGAATACGACGCTGCAAAACAAGAGGAAAGCCAAGTTGCGGCAGAGATTAAAGACCTCGAAGAGCGTATCAAAAACGCAGTTATCATCGAAAAGAGCGGCACGCACAAAGTGTCCATCGGCAACACCATCACCGTTGAATATCTCGGCGAATTGGAAGAAGGCGAGGACGCAACCATGCAATTCCAACTTGTCGGTGAGACGGAGGCAGACTTTGCAAAGGGCAAAATCAGCAACGAATCTCCTCTCGGCAAAGCCATTCTCGGCAGAAAGAGCGGTGAAGTCGTGAGATTCAAGACCGTCCAAGGCGGCGTTGAAGAATACAAAATCGTAGGCATCAAATAAGCATTTTAGACAATATACATCTTTGATGTATTCTACGCCTGTTTTCAAATGGGCGTAATCCTTTTTATAGAGAGAAACGAAATGAGCGAAGAAATGAACGTAAACGCACCCGTCGAAAAAGAAGTAGATATAAACGAAGTGCGCAAAGTTAGAATCGACAAGTTGAACGAATTGGTCGCAAAAGGCGAAAACCCCTTTGAAATCACTTCGTTTGAACGCACCGCAACCGCAGGACAAATCCTTGCAAACTATGACGAATTTGAGGGCAAAGAGGTCAAAATCGCAGGCCGTCTTATGTCCAAACGCATAATGGGCAAGGCAAGTTTCGGTCACATTATGGACAGCGACGGCAGAATGCAAGGCTATTTCAGCCGCGACGATATGGGCGTTGACGAATATCAGGCGTTCAAAAAGACGGACGTCGGCGATATCATCGGTATCGAAGGCTTTGTTTTCAAGACCAAAACGGGCGAAATCTCCGTACACGTCAAGAAAGCCACCTTGCTTACCAAATCCCTTTTGCCGTTGCCCGAAAAATACCACGGTTTGCGCGATCCCGAACTTCGTTTCCGTCAACGCTACGTCGATTTGATTGCAAATCCCGAAGTCAAAGACGTGTTTATCAAGCGTAGCAAAATCATTTCCACAATCCGCGAAGTGCTTGACAAAAAAGGCTTTATCGAAGTGGAAACGCCCGTGCTCAACACGCTTGCAGGCGGCGCAAACGCTCGTCCGTTCATCACTCACCACAACACGCTCGACATCGATATGTATATGCGTATCGCAACTGAGTTGCACCTCAAACGTTGCATAGTCGGCGGCTTTGAAAAGGTATATGAAATCGGTCGTCAATTCCGCAACGAAGGCATGGACACCAAGCACAATCCCGAGTTCACCACAATCGAACTTTACCAAGCGTACGTCGATTACAACGAGATGATGAACATCACTGAGGAACTTTACACAACGGCGGCGGAGCGTGTTTGCGGCGGTTTGGATATCACCTATCAAGGCACACCGCTTTCCCTCAAAACGCCGTGGGAAAGACTTACAATGGTCGAGGCTGTCAAGAAATACACGGGACTTGATTTTGACAATCAACCTCTTGACGAACTTATCGCAAAAGGCAACGCAATGGGACTCGATATGCCCAAAGACACCACGTGGGGCAAGGCTCTTTACAGCATTTTCGACGCATTCGTCGAAGAAAAACTCACAGGTCCCGTCTTTATCACGGACTATCCCGTCGAGGTCAGTCCTCTTGCCAAGAAGAAACCCTCCGATCCTCGTCTCACCGAGAGATTCGAGTTCTTCATCTGCGCAAGCGAGGGCGGCAACGCTTTCAGCGAACTCAACGATCCTATCGACCAACGTTCTCGTTTCGAACAACAAATGCTCGCCAAAGCCAAAGGCGACGAAGAGGCTCAGCCCTATGACGAGGATTTCTGCACCGCGCTCGAATACGGCATGCCCCCCACCGGCGGTCTCGGCATCGGCATAGACCGTATGGTTATGTTCCTTACGGACTCTGCGTCTATTCGAGACGTCCTCCTTTTCCCCACCATGAAACCCCTCAAGTGATGAGAGCGTGAACTACAGCGTCAACACCCATTGTGTGCCAACTCATTTACGTTTAGTAAATTAGGGTTGTCCCCCAAGGGGTGTTTTCTTGTCCTTCGCACTCTCATCACTTGAGGGTAAGGGGGTGAAGGGGGGATAAGAGGACACTTATACACGGAATTTGCATATTCGGAGCGTACTTATAAACGGCATCTGTCCTTTCGGAGACGGAACTCGAGCCGCAGGGCGGCGAGCGAATAAGTGCCGAGCTTGACGACTTGACGAATAGTACGAGAATGCGTGGCATTCTGTTGCGTAGCGCCACGCAGGCGAAGTGATATAACAAGAGAACGATACCTATTTATGCGAGTGCCGTTGTCTCCCCCGCGAGCGATGTTTGCTCTTGTAGAGAATTGTCCCTAACCGA
>DBJV01000121.1:0-4238 GCA_002297185.1 Christensenella sp. UBA767 | reverse complement strand
TGCCGGCGTGTCCGGAAAGAGGGGGGTATTTTATTTTGAGGAGTTACGACACACTCTATTAGGTTGGTAATAAAAACACCTTGAGGAAAGGGAAAAGTTGCATTTTAATATAATCTAAATATTTCTTAAACTATATTTAACTTGAAAAACTATATTATTATGTTATAATCAAAACAGTATTAGGCATAAATGCGTGAGGTGAAAAATGAACTTCAATATTTTGCTCGCAGAAGATGACGAGGACATAGTAAAATTGCTCAAACTGTATCTCGAGAACGAGGGATACGGTGTATTATGGGCAAAAGATGGCGTCGAGGCAAGCGAGATTTTTGACAAGGAAAAAGTGGATTTGGCTCTTGTCGATATCATGATGCCCAGAATGAACGGCTACGAACTCACCAAATACATCCGCAAAAAGAGCAATATCCCTATCATCATTTTGTCGGCGGCGCAACTTGACAGCGACAAGATTTTGGGGCTTAATCTCGGCGCGGACGATTATATGGTCAAGCCGTTCAACCCTCTCGAACTGATCGCGAGAATCAATGCCAACCTTCGTCGTTTTTACAAACTCGGCAACGTCAAAGACGTTGACGACGGCAAAATCAGCATTGGGGAACTTACTCTCGATACCCACATGCTCACGCTTGAAAAGAAGGGTGTTCCCATCAACCTCACCGCCACGGAATACAAGATTTTGGTTATGCTCATGAAATCCCCGGGCAGAGTTTTCACCAAGATGCAAATATACGAAGAGGTCAACGGCGACTATTACTCAAACGACGACAACACCATGATGGTGCATATCTCAAACCTCAGAGACAAGATCGAGGACGACCCCAAAAATCCTCGCTACATCAAGACCGTAAGAGGACTCGGATACAAGATTGAAAAACAATAAAAAGGCACAAAACGACGTTTATCAATCCGATTTTGCGCACAAAAGTGTCGATTTGGATGAAAACAGTCAAAACGCAAAAGCGAGAAAGCGTGGCAAATGCAAAACTCATCCCACGCCTTCGCGCATAGACAACGCAAGCTTTCTTGCGCTGCTTATACGTAGTTTCGTGTCTTTTTCTCTTATCATAATTCTCGGCGTGGTGGCGATATTCGGCGTTGTCAGTTGGGCTGTTACCAACCAAAACGTAAAGATGGAAGAAAAGAGCATTGCCGACTATGCCGAGCAACTCAAAAACGGCAAATATTCCGACGTGCCTGCCGAAAAACTTTTCGGAAAAGGCGGTTGGCTCGAGATTTCCAACAGAAACGGCAAGGTGGTATATTCCACACTTTCCGAGCCGAGCGCTTATACCAAAGGCGAACTTGACTGGATACAAAAATTCGGTTCAAACGAAACCGTAGAACTTCACAAACTTTCCGACGATCCTTATTATTATCTCATCGTCAAGACCTATTACGACGAAAACGGCGAAAAGCAAGACCAATTTTTGACGCTCGACTCCTCATACAGAGTTTTGTCGGGCAACATTCCCACCACGGCAGGCAAAACGTTCACCGTGCGTGAATTTGATTTTCTAACCTACAACGCAGTCCACGGCAAGCAAACTCTCACCAAATACACCTTTGATGGCAGCGACGGCGAAACGTATTACGCAATAATGCTCGACCAGCACGAGAGCAAGAACACCGCCGCATACGTCGTGGTAATCATTATCGGCGCATGTATCCTCGCGTTGTTCGCAGGCGTTATGGTGCTTTACGTAAGGTACATCAACAAGCACGTTCAAAAGCCGCTCGACATGCTCGAAGGTGGAATGGCAAGTTTTGCAAACGGCGAAAAGATAGGTCATCTCGACTACAAAGGCTCAAAGGAATTTGAGCATCTATACGACAGTTTCAACGAAATGGTTGACATGCTCGGCGCAAGCGAAAAGCAGCGCAAAGCGCTCGAAGAGGACAAGCAAAGAATGCTCGCAGGTCTTTCCCACGACCTCAAAACGCCCGTAACCATCATCCAAGGCTTTACCAAGGCGATAAAGGACGGTCTCGTAAGCGAAGAGGACAAGCAAAAATATTTGCAAATCATCCTCACCAAATCCACCCAAATGGGCGATTTAATCAACCAATTCTACGAGTATAACAAACTCGAGCATCCCGATTTCGCACTTGAAAGAAAGCGTCAGGACGTAGCGGAACTCGCGCGCACTTTCCTTGCAGGCATTTACGACGAGTTTGAACTTCGCGGATACAATCTCGACACTCAAATCACGGAAGAGCGGTTGGATTGCGACGTCGATGCAAAGCAACTCACTCGAGTATTCGAAAACGTGGTTGGCAACTTCTTCAAATACACGCCGCAAGGCACGACGCTCCTGTTCGTTGCGGAAAAAGAGTACGACATAGCGGTTATACACATTGCAGACAACGGTCCCGGCATCAGCGACGAGAGCAAAAACGACGTATTCGAGGCGTTTGTCGTAGGCGAGAAATCTCGCAAAGGACAAGGCTCGGGACTTGGGCTTGCGGTATGCAAGAAGATAATCGAAATGCACGGCGGCACAATAACCCTTGCAAAAGATCCGATAGATGGTTACAGCACGCAGTTTGACATCACACTCGATTTGGCGGACGAAAAATGAGCAAAGAAACGACTTTCACAATCTCCGTGCCTGCAAAACTCAATCTATCCCTTGCCATTACGGGCAAGAGGGACGGTTTGCACACGCTCGATATGATCGTGTGTCCTTACGCAAAGTATGAGGACACTGTTTCTTTCTATCCGCAAAACGACGTTGTCGGCGTAACGGAAGTTAAGATAGATTGCGCCTTGCAAGGCTTTGACGAGACAAAATTTTTGGCGGCTATAAAGGACAAACTTGACCTTATCGCACTTAGAGCAAACGTCGGCGGAAGATTGCATATTTGCAAAAATATCCCACTCGGCGCAGGCATGGGCGGCTCGTCCGCAAGCATAGTCGGCGCACTCAAAGCAGCAGAGGCATATTGCACGTCTGTCGGCAAAAATATGCCGTTAGATACCGCTTTTTTACTATCTCTCGGCAGTGACGTACCATGTATGTACAAGGGCGGAGTTTGCCGTGTGAGAGGAGTCGGGGAAGTCGTCGATAAGATTGATTGCACGGATATTCCGAATTTTGAAAGCGTCGTAGTCGAGGGCGGAGCGGACAGCGGCGAATGCTATAAGACGTACGACAAACTCGGCAAGGATTATAGCGGTCTGCCAATTCCTCAAAACGTTCAAGAGGCGCTTGAGTTGAACAGGAACGATTTGTTTGAATCGTCCTGCATAGTAAATCCTCATATAAAAGAGACGGTGGAAAGGCTCAAAGGCGAGGGAATAAGCAAAGTTTTTATGACGGGCAGCGGCAGCGGTCTGTTTTATATCGTTTGAAAAAGTTTACAAATTTGGAAAATAAAGTTGCAAAATTGACAAAAGTATAAAAAATGTCATTGCAAATTTGCAAGATTTGCGAAAAAAGTTGCAAATTGCTATTGTGTGAGTGCGTATTTTTTGTTACAATAATTATAAAGTATTACCAAAGCGATAATTATAGCCTTTTGTCGCTTTACGGAGAGTTTAGAGTTTATGGCAAAAATCAAAGACAGTTATGCAAGTTATTTGTTCCACGAGGGGACGAATTACCAAGCGCATAAGATGTTTTCACCGACGCCCGACGTAGAAAACGGCGTTGACGGTTGGGATTTCGCGGTATGGGCGCCTAACGCAAAAAGCGTATCCGTCGTCGGAGATTTCAACGGTTGGAGAGAGGATGCAAACAGAATGCAAATGCAAGACGACGGCGTATGGACGACGTTTATTGCAGGCGCGCAGCAATATCAGGCATACAAGTATGCAATCACGGCGCAAGACGGCACCACGGTTTATAAATGCGACCCGTACGGTCTGCATTTCGAGACCGCCCCTGCCAATGCGTCCAAACTTTACGACATTTCCGGTTATCGTTGGAAGGACAAAAAGTGGATGAGGGAAAGAGAAAACTTCAACCCCTACGGCAGTCCTATCAACATTTACGAGATTCATTTCGGTTCTTGGCGCAAGTACGCCGACGGCAATTACATCAATTACAGCGCAATGGCGGACGAGCTTATNNCCGTACGTCAAAAAAATGGGCTACACGCACATTGAGATTATGCCTTTGACGGAATATCCCTTTGACGGAAGTTGGGGATATCAGACAACGGGCATGTTTGCGCCCACCTCTCGCTACGGCACACCCAAAGACCTTATGGAATTT
>DBJV01000108.1 GCA_002297185.1 Christensenella sp. UBA767 | reverse complement strand
CTGACCTTTTGAATGCCATTCAAACGCGCTACCAACTGCGCCATGACCCCATTGGTTGTATATTGATTGTTGCCGACTAAAACTGCTCGCTTATCGCAATTTCGAGTGGCGGACATCAAGAATATTCTCTTTGATTGCCTCAATATATTACATCATTTTTCTCAATAGTACAAGCATTTTTGCAATATTGTGGCGATTTGAGTGCGGTTGTGCGACAAAATTAGTTAAAAATGGGCAGTAATTTAGATTTATGGTTGATTGTTGCGCCGAATACTGTTAGAATAAATGCATAGTATTGCTTTTAGATACTAAATATAAGGAATGTGGTGAAATTATGAGTGAAACTGCACAAGCCGAGAAATTGACCGGCAAGCAGAAAGTAAACAATTTCGTGCACAAACTTTTCGGCTCGACTCCCGGCGACGGCGAGATGCAACCGAAAGAAGGTTTCAGCTATTCGCTTTGCGGATTTGGACAAAACCTTATTTGCACGGTTATCGGTTCATACCTTACGGTATTTATGACGGACGCAATCGGCTTTAAGGCATTGCCTGTTGCGCTCCTTATGCTCTTTGCACGTATCTACGACGCACTCAACGACCCGATTATGGGTTCTATTGTTGACCGTACTCGTACCAAGTGGGGCAAATGCCGCCCGTACATGAAGTGGATGGCAATCCCGATTGCTATTATGACCATTTTGTGTTTCTTGCCGTGGTATCCAAGCAATCCCGGAGGATTTGCGGCAATCTCGGTTATGTACGTGCTTTGGGGTATGGTTTACACGGTTGCGGACGTTCCTTACTGGGGACTTTCCACCGCAATGAGCAACGATACGTATCGCAGAGGCAACTTGCTTACGATCGCGCGTCTGTTCTGCACGCTCGGCGCAGGTATCGTCACCGTCTTTACTCCTATCGTTACGGAGAATATGACAAAGGAAATGGATCCTGCACAAACGGCTGTGACGCTCAGATGGATCTACTTCGTAATCGCAATTATTTGCTGCGTTATCGCAGTTCCGCTTTTCTTCCTCGGTTTCAAGAACACGACGGAAAGAAACGTATCGGTTGAAAATCCGCCTTCTCTCGGTCACAACCTCAAACTTTTGTTCAAAAACAAACCATTGATGCTCATCGTCCTTTCCGGTATCGGCGGCGCAGCGAGAATGCTCTTCACGTACACGGGCGGTTTGTACTTCGCAAAATACGTCATGGACAAAGAGTCTTGGTATTCCTTGTTCACGATGGCAATCGTCCCCGGCGGTCTCGTCGCGTCCTTGCTCGTGCCTTGGTGCACCAAGAAATTCGGCAAGAGAAACACATATATTTGGTCACATATTATCGGTGGCGTCGCAATGCTCATTGCCTTTATCGTCGGTATGGCGGTTGACAAGGGCAACTATACAAGCACCGCAACTACAGTCGTGTTGTTTATCGCGCTCGTCATCGCAGGTATCCCGTCGGGCTTTGGCAACATCATTACGTACGCAATGATCGGCGACACCGTTGAATATCTCGAACTCAAGACTGGCGAAAGAGCAGAGGGTATCTGCTTTGCAATGCAAACGCTCATCAACAAAATCGGTATGGCAGTCGGCGCATTTATCGGTGTTTTGGCATATGACATGTCAGGCGCCAAGGCAAATGTCCCCCTTGAGGATCCTGGCTCAAAAGATATAATGTGGTTTATGCTCGTCGGTATCGCGGCACTCAGTTTCTTCCTCACGGTTATCCCGCTCTTCTTCTACAAGTTCAATGAGAAGGAACAACAAGCGGCAAAGGCTGAAATCGAGGCAAGAAAGCGCGCAACCGGTCAACTTCAAGACGAGAATGCGGACAACGCAGAAGAGGGCGGCGCAGCTCAAGTCGTGTTTCCCAACGAGGACAGCATGGCGGTCGCACCCGAGCAAGCCGAAGAAACGGCACCCGAAGAAGTCAACGAAGTCGTCGATGGTGAAGTTGTCGAAGAAACACCTGTCGAAGAATCGCAAGATACAACGACGGACGAAAAATAATAGTAAAGAATAATAAAAAAGCGAGGCGCAGGCGTGCCTCGCTTTTTGTGTGCATTTTAGTTTTAACATCGCATTGGCGGTGCAACTTTTTATATTGCGATTATTTGGGTAACGGTCGCGAAGTGGGACAATAACAGTTTGTGCAATCACTCAAATTGAATGAATTTGCGTAAATACTTGCGCGTACTTGATGATTTAACAGTCGTATTTGTTGATAATGGACTTCTATAAATCACGCTTTCTTCATTGTGTGTCGCAAATTTTCTTATGATTTCCGCAGTTTCGGAAGTCAGACTTGTTTGTGACCAACCGATTTTATCGACCTTTACGACGTTCAATCCGTGATTTTCTGCAATCGCTTTGAAAAGTTTATTGTGATAAATGCAAGAACGTGACGTGTCTTGAAGATTGTGACAACTTGCAAACTGGTGACACATTTCGTGAATCATTGTGCTTGCAATTTCTTCGATAGGGCGGTTAAGGTATTGCGCACACATATTCAACTCGTGTACGCCTTCGTCGTCTTTGTTCTCGTGCCAAACCTTATTGACCGACCACCAGCCATAAGCCTTGTTGCGCGAATCGACTTGCACCGTAATGACAGGTTTAACCAACTCGCCACCGAACAAATGCTCATTAATGAAGTCATACAGTTTTCCGAGATACGCGACCGTTCCGATATACCTTTCCGTTCCGTGTTCCATTTCGCCGTCCTTTGCAAAAAAAAATGTACCGAAGTTGTTTTTTCAACTTTCGATACAAGAGTAAAACTTTATAATTGCCCGTTTGTTTGGAGCAATCGGGCAAGTATTCTTGTTAATTTCGCTGCGGTATGATAAAATATCTGTGAAAGAGGTATATATAGTATGGTAAACAACGAATCGCAAGAAATGTATCTTGAAACGATACTGAAAATTCAAAACAAAAAGGGCAGCGTTCGCGCAATAGAAATTGCCGAAGAACTCGGCTATTCCAAACCGAGCGTATCGAGAGCCGTCGGCATAATGAAAAAGGACGGATATATCGAAGTGCGCCCAAACGGTGCAATCGAACTTACTGAGTCGGGCAGAGCAAAGGCAGAAAGCGTATTTGCTCGTCACAAATCCTTGACGGACGCCTTTGTCAAAATGGGGCTTAGTTTTTCCGATGCAGAGCAAAACGCCTGCCGTGTCGAACACGTCATCACCGACGACGCCTTCAAAGCAATCAAGGACTATTTCGGCGTTTGAAACATAAGTGATATTCTCGCGTTGCGAGAGCGATATTGTGCTACGCACAGTGATATTTTTGGCTTGCGCCAAAAGTGATATTCGCACTTTGTGCGAGTTGCGGAATATTCTATTTTTCCTTATGTTATTGCGAGGAGTGTAGCGACGTGGCAATCTAGGCGTAGCCGCATAGGGAATATTCCACTAGCGAAAATTATGTCGAATTTTGTCACAACGCTTTTGTGATATTTACAACGCTTTTGTGATATTTAGTATCTCAAAAATGACATAATTTAGTGCTAAAATTAACATAATTTTTGTTAAAAAATCACGCAATAAATGCGTGTTTTTTATATAAAAATAACGTGTTTTTTAGCCAATAGTCAAGATTATAAATGCGATAATAAGTTTTAAAAATATGCAACATATTTGAATAAATATGCAAAACACACATTGAGAAATTTTCCCAAATGCGAAATTTGAAATCCAATTTGATTTGCAAATTTCAAAAAATCATTGATATATCTATAATATTATGCTAATATTTTATGAAGATATTATGGAGGCAATTATGCTCAATTTGGAATGTCAAACCGTTTACGATATCATCCGTCGCATCGCTGAAGTCGATGACGTATATAAAGTGGTGGAGGCAGACGAGATTATCTCGAGACTTCCGCAGGGTTTGTCGTTGTCCAAAATTCAACTCTCTGCAATTATCAGAGAGTTGAAGGACAGAGAGTATATTTCCGTCAAATATTTCACTCCCGACGAGTATTGTTTGCTTGTCGTTAAGCGCATTGACGAGAGGGCAAAACAGCAAGGACAACTCGTTCTTGACGCCGAAGAGGACAAGCCCAAAGAGCGTGCGCTTTACGGCGAGAAGAAAGAAAAGAAAGCCGTTAGCGGCGTATCGAGGGGCGCACTTTTCTTTGCGGCGTTCATGGGAAGTTTTATCGGGAGTGCGATTGTTGCGGCGATTGCGGTGCTTGTAATAAAATTTGCACTTTGACGCAATCGGCACGTAAAATACACGAATTGATAGGAAAAACCGCCGATTTTGCGTTTTGAAAGCACTTTTGGCGGCAAGTATAAAAGAGTATAATCGCAAAGCATAAAAGAGCGATGCGAACATAGCAGAGTAGGATAAGTAGCAACTCTTGCTTTGCAACTGATGAGAATAATTGCCTTTTGCGCGCAGCGCAATTTGGCGACAAGGATAAAAATAATATGGGTGTAAACATGCAGGTTGAGAGACAACACGTCCTCACCAAAAAAGAGAAAGCGGTGATGAGAGTCATCTATCAAGAGGCGGAAAAACAAAACGGATCTTGCCTTCTCACTCCCATTGACATTTTTGAGAAACTTCCGCTCGATCTCGACTTTGAAGAGGACGAGCTTGACACCACGCTCCGCAATCTTGAAATAGACGATTATTTCGACATTACTCGCTCGGACAAAAAAGGCGAACTCGTGTATTGCATAAACATGCAGAAAAAAGGCTTGCAATTCGCAAGAGTTGAAAGAGCCTTCAAAAGCAACCTAACTTTCAAGATTTTGCTCACTTTGGGACTCAGCGTCGTCACCGCTCTCATCGGCGTCGGCATAAGAATGTTGGTTGCAAAACTCATGGGACAATAACCGCAAATCCCTACTAAACAGTAGCGTTTTGAGGTAAACAGCGTGTTGCTTTTCAATAAAAATGCCGTTGTCCTTGTAGCAAATATTTACTTTTGCAATTAATAGCGTTGCTTTCGGTAATAAGCGTTAATTTGAGAACGTTAGGCGTTTAAAAAGAGTATTGAAAGAGTGAGTTTTGGATAGAAAACATAGCGAATAAAGAGTAGCAGAAATTAGATAGAGATTGTAAAATAGCGGATAATAAATACGCAGAATGAGTAATGAAATTTGAACTTGTCAGCAATTATAAACCGACCGGGGATCAGCCGCAGGCGATTGAAAAAATCGTCGAGGGGTTGAAAGACGGATTTAACACCGAGGTTTTGTTGGGCGTTACAGGCTCCGGCAAAACTTTTACTATGGCGAACATTATCGAGCGTATGCAAAAGCCGACGCTCGTGATTGCGCATAATAAGACGCTGGCGGCGCAACTTTGCTACGAATTGCGCGAGTTTTTCCCTAAAAACAGAGTTGAATTTTTCGTTTCCTACTACGACTACTATCAGCCGGAGGCGTATATTCCGCGCACGGATACGTATATAGAAAAGGACTTGCAAGTCAACGAGGAGATAGATAAACTTCGCAACTCCGCAACGGCGTCGCTGTGCGAGAGAGAAGATACGATAGTCGTGGCGAGCGTGTCCTGCATATACGGCTTGGGTGCGCCGACGGATTACTTTGAAAACGCAATATCCTTGCGCGAGGGCGACGAGATCGATCGTGACGAACTTGCGCGCAAGCTTGTCGATATACAATACAAGCGAGCGGACGTGGACTTTTCACGCTCGACGTTTAGAATGAGAGGGGATACGATTGATATCTTCCCGTCAACGAGTTCGGAAATTGCGGTGCGAGTGGAGATGTTCGGGGATACGATTGAGCGTATTTGCGAGATTGACGGACTTACCTCAAAAGTGGTCAACGAGCTTAAACATACGCTGATTTTCCCTGCCACGCAATACGTTATAAGCGGCGATAAAGAGGCGATTTTGAAGAGAATCCTCGCCGATAAAGCCGAGAGAGTGAAATACTTTGAAGAAAGAGGAAAACTTATCGAGGCGCAGCGCATTGACGAGAGAGTCAACTACGACGTCGAGATGATAAGAGAGGTCGGATATTGCAGCGGTATAGAGAACTATTCGCGCTACTTTGACGGCAGGCAACCCGGGCAAGCGCCATATACGCTACTTGACTTCTTCGGCAAGGACTTTATTACGTTTATAGACGAAAGCCATATGACCATTCCGCAAATCCGCGCGATGTACAACGGCGACAGGGCGAGGAAGGATAACCTTGTGGAATACGGTTTCCGCTTGCCGAGCGCATACGACAATAGACCGCTACGGTTTGAGGAATTTGACGCAAGACTTCGCCAACTCGTGTGTATGTCGGCAACGCCTGCGCAGTACGAACTCGACCGTGCAGACCTCGTTGCGGAGCAGATTATAAGACCTACGGGATTGCTCGATCCCGAGATTGAAATCAAGCCTATTCAAGGGCAAATAGACGACCTTATCGGCGAGATAAACAACGTTGTAAAAGACGGCGGAAGAGTGCTTGTCACAACGCTCACAAAGAAGATGGCGGAGAACCTTACCGATTATCTCAAAGAAGTTGGAATCAAGGTGCGATATATGCACTCGGATATAGACACGCTCGAGCGTATCGATATCGTCAAAGGCTTGCGCGAGGGTGAGTTTGACGTACTTGTGGGTATCAACCTTTTGAGAGAAGGTCTTGACCTTCCCGAGGTGCAACTTGTAGCAATACTCGACGCGGATAAGGAAGGCTTTTTGAGGAGTGAAAGCGCGCTTATTCAGACCATAGGCAGAGCCGCCAGAAACGACAAGGGCAGAGTGGTTATGTACGCCGATAATATGACTCAAAGTATGCAAAGGGCGTACGACGAAACTATGCGCCGTCGCAAGATTCAAGACGAGTATAACAAGGCGCACGGCATAGTGCCGAAAACGGTTGTGAGCGCAATCAAAAATTCGCTTGAAATCACCAAAAAGGCAGTTCATAACGAGAAATTGAGCGTTAAAGACCTTTCTCGTGAAGTTGAACGTCTAAAAGGACTTATGCAAACAGCCGCCGCGCAACTGGACTTCGAGAAGGCAATTCTCATACGAGACGAACTGAACGAATTGAAAAAACAAATAAAAAAATTGAGTTAAAAACACTCGATTGCAAAAGATAGATATTATGGACAAAATTTACGTAAAAGGTGCAAGAGAAAACAATCTCAAAAACATCGATTTGGAAATTCCGCGCGACAAGCTTGTGGTGTTCACGGGACTTAGCGGCAGCGGCAAATCCTCGCTTGCTTTCGATACCATTTTTGCAGAGGGGCAAAGACGTTACGTCGAGAGTTTGTCAAGTTACGCAAGAATGTTTTTGGGACAGATG
>DBJV01000002.1 GCA_002297185.1 Christensenella sp. UBA767 | reverse complement strand
CCATTGTCGTATCCGAGCATTTGACCGCCTCTCCGACCGTTGAATTGTTGATTTTGTTGACGTCGCTACCCTCAATCGTAGGCGAAAGCAAATTGTCGAGAGATTGCATATATGAGATGATATCTTGGGTCGCCTTTGTTGAGCCTATGCCTTCCGCTTTGATATCCAGCACCGTGCCGAAAACGAAAGATTGCTCCGCCCTGTCGCAAGCAGTGAGCGAAGCAATGCAAATGATTATAATTAAGCCTAAAATTACCGCTTTTTTCTTCAAAGCAAAACCTACTTAAAACCTAATTATTTGGTCATAAAGATGATGCCGACGGTGCCGGGGCCTGCATGGGCGCCGATGACGGGACCGATTGGTTGTTGCCAGACGTCTGCTTTGGCGTCGATTTCTTTGACTTTGGCGGCAAATTCATCGGAAACGCCTCTGTTGTCTGCATCGACGAGAATGACGGGTGCGGACATATCTGCATTATATTTTTCAGCAAACGTATCGAGCATATATCTATACGCTTTCTTGGTGCCGTTGGCCTTGTTGCAAACGTCGAGTTTGCCGTCGATTACGGTAAGCACGGGTTTGATGTTGAGAAGATTGCCGATTTTGGCTTTTGCAGGCGAAATACGACCGCCGCGAGCAAGATATTTCATATCGTCAACGACGAAATAAATGCCCACTTTGCCGACGATTGTGTCCAAATACTCGCAAGTTTTGTCGATGTCGTCGCCGTGTTCTCTGCAATATTTTGCGCCCAAATAGACCAAAATACCTGCGCCTACGCAAATGTTGAGAGTGTCGAATTTGCGGAATTTTACGCCCGGATATTTGGCGTCAAGTTCCTTGATAGCAAGGTCGAGATACGCAAAAGTACCCGACAATTGCGATGAAAACGCTATGTACAAGATATCTTCGCCTGCCTTGAAATACGGCTCGAAAATATCGTAATAAATCTGTTGATTGAGTCCTGCCGTGGATGCGCTTGCACCTGCTTTCATCTTTGCAAAAAACTCGGCGGTGTCACCCGACTCACCGAGGTCGGCAAGTTTCTCTTCGCCGTCGATGACGTACGGCATACGTATGACTTTGAGATCGAGTTCCTCTGCGTGTGTGTACCAAAGTTCGCAATCGGTGTCGCAAAAAATGACTGCCATTATACATTCCTCCGCGCTGCGCACGCAACGCATTTATAGTTTTTAGTTACACAAATATAATATTATATATAAAGATATTTGTCAACTTGTAGCGTTTTTTTGCCCTCTTTCATATTTCTGCCGCTAAAACGCCCCATTTTCGCCGTTTTGGCGGATTGGTATGCAATATGGCAAAAAAAAACAGCGAATAATTGCATAAAAATTATAAATTTTTGCAGTTTTAATACTCGTTTAAGTTTGAAACACTATTATCAGGTTACAAAAATGAGAAAGAGGCATTTTTATGGACGATTTCAACAACTTCTTTGACGACCAAAGAGAAACTCAACCGCAACACACGCCTGTGTATCACACACCCGAGCCGAAAAACCACAATAAGCTCAATGCGGTAACCATTATCTGCATAGTAGTGGCGGCTGTTATGTGCGTTGTCGTGCTTGTCAACGTCATCGTGCTTGCAAGCATGAAACAAACTATTGCGGAAGAGTATGCGGCGTCTATTTCCGAAAGCATGAAACAACAATACCGCGACGCAATAAACGAGGCGTTGAGCGAAACGGATATAATTGACCAAATCACGGATCAAGCAACGCAAGAGGCAATTGACAGACTCAATTATGCAGTAGGTCAAGTGGCAGATAAATACTGCTCTGCATCCGTTGCAAGACTTTATATGTACACAGACTCTTCAACGAGTTACGGCGTTGCAAGCGGTTTCTTGATTACAGATACCGATGAAACAGGCACAACTCAAAGATATTTGCTTACTAATGCGCACTGCGCAAGATATGCAGCACAAACGAGAGTTGGCGGTATGGGATTTGGTTCAAGATACACGTATAGTTGGGCATCGTATAAGAACATCGTTGCGATTTTCGACGGCGAAGATACTCAATACAGCGTTGAAATAGTTGCATACGGCGGATATGACGATTCGGATTCCGGATTGACTGCAGAAAACGATCAAGCGGACATCGCGATTTTGAGAATAAAAGGCACACAACCTTCAAACGAGACTCATCCTTCCCTTGCACTTGCAACTACCGACATTAAACGCGGCGATCCCGTTGCGCTTATAGGAAATCCCGAAGGCATCGGAGAGAAAAACAGCATCACGTCAGGTTCTGTATCACAAGCGGACATCGAACTTTCCTCTTGGGGCGCAGGTACGTTTATTATGACGGATGCGGCCGTCAACGGCGGCAACAGCGGCGGTCCGATGGTCAATATCGCAGGTAAAGTCGTGGGTATCGTTGAGTCCAAACTCGCAGACGACAGCATTGACAATATGGGATTTGCACTCTCTGCGGATACGATTAGAGATTTCGTAACGTGGGCGCAAAAACCTGCAAACAACGTACTCGGAACGGACTTGAGTGAAATTTTCCAAAAATTATAATAAAATGGGCATAAAAATACTATTGACAAATAGAAAAGATATGCTATAATTTAGATAATCTCCCCAATTTGTCGGCACTTATTTATCCTCCCTATGCCGACGAGAAAAATCCCTGCGTTTTGCAGGGATTTTCTTTTACCCGAATTTTGACATGAAAAAAGCGAGTTGAAACTCGCTTTTTGTTGTGTTTGTAAAGTTTTGATTTATCTTGCTTTTATCGGCTTTTGCAACGTTGTGACAATTGCAATAAATCTTAATAAGATTTAACTCCAAATGCTATTAAACGAGGTTTAGCGGCGTTTGGCAAGAATACTATACGATAATCAATAAGAGCGCGCGATTGCGACAAGTTCGTAATAGCCGCACATAACAACTTTGTCGTAGATGTAGGTCGTCCACTTCTCAAGAGAGTTGTCCGCTACGTATGCATCGGCTTTGTCCTTTGCCCACTCTGCTGCGGCGTCGCTGCCTGCAAAGATTATATACAGTTCCTGCACCACCTCGGTCTCAACGCCGTCAACTGTCGTCGTATAGGTCTTGGTGCAATGCATAAGATCCTCAAACGTGTAATCGCGCTCGCCGTCCTTGGTGATAGGCGTCGTGCGCTCGTATGTGTAAGACACGCCTGCCTCGTCAAGACGCTTTTTGATATTGTTCTTCTGCATACCGATTTTGAGACACGCAGTCAGCGTGACGGCAAGCACAAGCGTCAGCGTAAGGACGGATAAAATTGTAAATAACTTCTTTTTCATAACTTTATGATAAAATCATAAACGAAATTTGTCAATACATTTGCAAAAGCGATACGGAACAAATAGGATTATTCAAGGCGCACTTAAACATTTTTAGCCACTCCAAACGACAAATAAAACGTTTTATACAATTGCCACAATTTCCCATACATTTATAAGGCATAGGTGCAAACAATAAAATCAGGAGGCAGCAAATGAAAAATTCATTGATCATCGGCACGATGCTTGGAATAGTCACTGCCACTGCGCTGTATTGCAGTATGTCAAACAATTCACTAAAAAAAGCAAAACGTGCCTTTGTAAACAAAATCGAAGACATCGTTATGTAAATAATCGGTCTTGTTCATTTATCCTCTATAAAACACAAATCGTGTACGCAAATATATAATGTGTACACGATTTGTGCTTTTATATGTGCAAAATAAGCGATTTATAGAAGAAAATGAGGTTTTAGCGCACGATAGGTGTTTTGATAAAAAGCAATCATTCAATAAATCTTAATGCAACTTTCCCCCTTCCTCACGGTGTTTCCCCTATTCCGTTCCCCCTCTGCGCTTTGCTTGAGGGAACCCACGGAACTGCTCCGCAGGGGGCAACACTCGGCACGCGCATAGATAGGGACATTTTCCTCATTATGCCACTGCGCTTTGTGCGCCAGCTACGCAACAACACGGCGCAGTCGCTTGTACTTTTCCATCAAGCTTGGCGCTCGATGCGGTCGGCGCCCTGCGCCTCCAGCCCTGAATAAACAGATTCCGTGTATAAGAACGCCTTGAATAAGTGTTCGTTAGAATGTTCGTTTAGCAGGCTCGCCGCCCTGCGGCTCGAACTCCGTCTCCGAAGCTACACATTCCGTTTATAAGTACGCTCCGAATAGGCACATTCCGTTAATAAGTACGCCCTGAATTAGTTATATGTACGACAATTATCTACAAAACCAAAACGCAAAAATACATAGAACCACATACTCTCAACGGCTCAAAATAGATAAAGAGCGCGAAAAAGCCCCTCGAACGACAACCCTAACGTACTGACGTACGTGAGTTGACGGACGAGGGGCTTTGACAAAGCTATTTGCTATTTTGTGCCGTTGAGGTTATTTTGCGGCGTTTTGGTTTTGTAGATAGTTGTCGATGGCAAGGCGTATCGCATCCTCCGCCAAAACCGAGCAATGGATCTTTTGCGGCGGAAGTCCTTGAAGTTCCTCAATAACTTGCTTGTTGGTGAGTTTGAGTGCCTCTTCGATGGTCTTGCCGATGATCATGCCTGTTGCGGTCGAACTGGACGCAACTGCTGCGGCGCATCCGAAGGTTTTGAATTTTGCATCCTTGATGATACCGTCTTCGATACGCATTGTGATTTGCATTATATCTCCGCACACTTCGTTGCCGACTGTGCCGATTGCATTGTAGTTTTCAACCTCGCCCATGTGTTGAGGATTTTTGAAAACTTCCATAACTTTTTCGTTGTACATAATATACTCCTCGGGCAATGCCCTGAAACTTTATTTACTTTTTGTAAAGCGGCGACATATCTCTGAGTCGTTTTACGATTTTGACGAGTTCGTCAACGGTGTAATCGACTTGCTCCATCGTGTTGTGCTTGCCGAACGTAAAGCGGATTGAGCCGTGTGCCGTGCCGACGGGAACGCCGATTGCAAGCAACGTTCTGGAAGGCTCCAAAGAACCCGACGAACATGCAGAACCGGATGACGCGCTGATGCCGGCGAGGTCAAGTGAGAACAAAATCGATTCGCCTTCGATGTATCTGAAACTGAAGTTTGCGTTGTTGGGAAGGCGTTTTGAGGTGTCTTTTGCGCCGTTGTAGTAGATATCGTCGATTTCGTTGAGAACTCTCTCTACAAAGTGGTCACGCAAGGAGGCAACGTATTTGTCGTCCTCTTCGATAGTTGCAAGCGCCTCGTCGAGTGCAGTTGCCATGCCTACGATGCCGGGTGCGTTGGACGTGCCGCCACGGTGCGAACGCTCTTGTTCACCGCCCGTCAAAAGTTTTTCGATGCGGATGCCGTTGCGCACATAGAGCATACCCATGCCCTTGGGTCCGTAGAATTTGTGTGCGGACATTGAAAGCAAGTCCACGCCCAAATCCTTGACGTTGTATTTGATTGCGCCCGTTGCTTGTACGGCGTCCGTGTGGAACAATACGCCGTGTTTGTGGGCAACTTCGCAAAGTTCTTTGATAGGCTCGACGGTGCCGATTTCGTTGTTTGCAAACATTAG
>DBJV01000082.1 GCA_002297185.1 Christensenella sp. UBA767 | reverse complement strand
AGTACGGCGAAAGCGAGACCGAAGTAGAAGAATAATAAAAATAGAAAACATATTGAAAATCCGAGCAAACGCTCGGATTTTTTGATATAACTTTTCGATGATTTATATTAACTATAGTGTGATATTATTGAAACTATCGTGCCATGCGATTTCAACTATAGTTTATTGTGTTTTTAAGCAACGTTGTCTTTGATGAATTGCAAAACGTAGTTTACGACGAGCGTGCGTTGCTCGTCCTTTTGTTCTACCGTCGTTGCGGATACGTCGGCTGTAAAGTTGGGGAAGAGTTGGAATGCTATCGGCAAATCGGTCGTCTCGTTTATCTTTGCAAAGGCTGTGTGATTGCCGTTTTCTATCGTCTTATAAACGCAGTTTTGCGGCATTCTGGATTTTGCCTCGTCTATTTGCGCTTGCGTGCATACGGCGTCTTTATCACCCGAGATATAAAGCGTGGGTAATGAGAATGTGGCAAGCGTGTAGTCCTCGTACACGTCAAAACCTTCCTCGTCTTTGACGGGATTGCCGTCTTTGTCAAATACCTGATAATGACCGACGGTTATGGGAGAGAAGAATATTGCGCCGATTGTCTTTTGATTGTTTTCGGATATTCTGCGCAAGGCTGCGTCCGCACCTTGGTTTGAGTGTCCGCCGATGAAGAATTGAACGTTCGGATAGTTTTCAAACGCAAGTTCGTTTTCCTCATAATATTGATAGGGCATATCGTTTTGCGTTTTGGGAATATAGGTGAGATAGCCCTCTTCGGCAAGGCGATAACCGAGGTAGGAATACTTGTCGGGTTCGATGCCCGTGCCGACGTAGAAGAGCAAGCCGTATTTGATATCCTTGCGGACAGGCTCGAAGATGAGGGCGTTGTCGTTGTCTATGACGTTGACGTTGAATTTCGTGGGCGTTTTGTCTTTGTCGCACGCAATAAGGCTCGTCAAACTTGCGAGCATAAGGACGATTGCGATGATGACGATAAACGCTTTTTTCTTCATAGATACACCTTTTATATTTATCAATACCGATTATAGCACGGATATGCGGATATTTTCATAGCAATTTTGCAAAGTTGTGCTATAATTGAGATATGAAACGCAAAAACGAACGAATTTTGGGCTTAAATACGCATTTCGGCACGTCGGACAAGAAGGCGCAGGACGAAAAAGGGCTTGCGGAACTCCTCAAAGAACACGACGATAAAGGTATCGTGCCTTTTCATATGCCAGGACATAAGAGGGGTGCATACGATTTTCTTTTCGGCGCGCAAAAGATAGATATCACCGAGATTGACGGATTTGACAACCTTCACGACGCATCGGGGGTTATTCTCGACGCGGAAAAGAGGGCGAGCAAACTGTACGGCACGATATGCTCTCGCTTTTTGGTGGGGGGAAGTACGGCAGGCGTTTTGGCATCCATAAGGGCGCTATGCAAAGAGGGCGATAAGGTGCTTGTGGCACGCAATTGTCATAAGTCCGTTTATAACGCAATCGAACTTTGTCGCCTCGTGCCTGTTTACGTTGAGCCGACGTATTTCGAGGAATACGGCTTTTACGGCTCGGTGTTGCCCGAAAGCGTTGAAAAAACGTTTGAAAAAGAGGAAGATATCAAACTTGTAGTAATCACAAGCCCCACTTACGAGGGGATAATAAGCGATATAAAGAGCATCGCGGACATTTGCCACAAAAGAGGCGCATTGCTGTTTGTCGATGAGGCGCACGGGGCGCATCTCGGATTTTACAAGGGTTTTGAAAAGAGCGCAAGACAACTCGGTGCGGACGTCGTGGTGAACAGTTTGCACAAGACGTTGCCATCGCTTACGCAGACTGCGATACTCCACGTTTGCACGAAAGAAGTCGATATAAAACGCATCGATAAAAACCTTGCGGTGTTTCAATCCTCGTCGCCGTCCTACGTGCTTATGGCGTCTATCGACGGTTGCATTAGATTTCTGCAAAACTATGCAAGCGAAGCGATGGGGGAGTGGAGCAAAAACTTGGACGCTGTGAGGAAGTCCTTCAATCACCTCGTCAATATCAAACTCTTTGACGGCAAAAAGGACGGTAGGGTGTTTGCATACGACAAGAGCAAACTCGTCTTTTGCGTGGACGGTTGCGCACTAAGCGGCGTTGAGTTTAAGAAAAAACTGCGCGCGGATTGCGATATAGAACTTGAAATGGCAAGCGTAAACTATGCGATTGCAATGAGCGGTCTCGGAGACGATAAAGCCTCTTTTGCAAAACTTGCAAAGGCGGTGTTCGATATAGACACAAACGCAAAAACGAGAGACGGATTGACGTACGTGAAATTGCCGAAGTGGCCGCAAAAGGTGTTTGAACCGTATCAAATCGACACTTTAAGTTGCGAATACGTCGATTTTGCACAAAGTATAGGCAGGGTATGCGCAGAGAATGCATGGGCGTATCCGCCGGGTAGTCCCGTCATAGTCAAGGGCGAAAGAGTTGAAGAGGACTTTGTAAAATATGCCACTTTGGCATACGAGAGCGGCGTAAACGTGACGAGCGAAAGCAGAGAATTTCCGACAAAACTCGCGGTGGTGCAAAACAGCGTCGATTTGCCTTGACAAAACAATACGATGTTTTTATAATAGATATATCAAAAGTAAGGAGTCTTTACGATGAAAAGAATTACAACATTGAAAACTCGCGATTTGAACGAAAGCAAAAAGAACGGCGGCTGCGGTGAATGCCAAACTTCTTGCCAATCCGCTTGCAAAACTTCTTGCGGTGTTGCAAACCAAAAATGCGAAAAATCTGCAAAGTAAGATTTTATTAAACGATTATTTGCAAAACTCGCCTATGTTTTCATAGGCGTTTTTTGTGCAAAGGCGCAATAGATATGATACATTCTTTCAAACTCAACGGATATAACGTCGTACTCGACACGGCAAGCGGCAGCGTGCATAGCGTGGACGACGTGGCGTACGATATCATCGGCTTGTACCAAAGTGCAAGCAAGGACGAAATCGTAAAAGAGATAACATCAAAATACGACGTAACGGAGCAAGACGTGCTTGACTGCATCGAGGATGTCGAAGAACTCAAAAAAGAGGGCAAACTCTTTTCCGAGGACACTTTCAAACCCGACGTGGATATTTTGGCAAAGCGCAACACCGTGCTTAAAGCAATGTGCCTGCACGTTGCGCATACCTGCAATCTCAACTGCGAATACTGCTTTGCATCGCAGGGCAAGTATCACGGCGAGAGGGCGTTGATGTCCTTTGAAGTGGGCAAACGCGCACTCGATTTTCTCGTGGAAAACAGCGGAACGAGACATAATCTCGAAGTAGATTTCTTCGGCGGCGAACCGCTTATGAACTGGCAAGTGGTCAAAGACCTCGTTGCGTACGCGCGATCCATTGAGGAAGAGCATGGAAAACACTTCCGCTTTACGCTCACAACGAACGGGATGCTCGTGGATGACGACGTTATCGAGTTTGCCAACAAAGAGATGGACAACGTTGTGTTGAGCCTCGACGGAAGAAAGGAAATCAACGACCATTTCCGCAAGACGGCAGGCGGCGTTGGAAGTTTCGATATAATCGTGCCGAAATTCCAAAAATTCGTCAAAGCGCGCGGGGGAAAGAATTATTATATGAGAGGCACTTTCACGCATCGCAATCCCGACTTTACGAAAGATATCCAAACGATGTTGGATTTGGGATTCGACGAACTCAGCATGGAGCCTGTGGTGTGTCCGCCTACGGACAAGTACGCTCTTGACGAGAACGATAAGAAAGTCATTTTCGGCGAATACGAAAAGCTTGCAGATATGATGATTGAGCGTAGAAAAGAGGGCAAACCGTTTACGTTTTATCACTATATGCTCAATCTCGAGGGCGGTCCGTGCATTTATAAGCGCATTTCGGGCTGCGGCAGCGGTACGGAATACCTTGCGGTTACGCCTACTGGAGAACTTTATCCTTGCCACCAATTCGTGGGCAACAAGGATTATCTTATGGGCGATATCTGGACGGGCGTTACCAATACGGCGATGTGCGATAAATTTAAGAGATGCAACGCATATTCTCGCAAAGAGTGCGACGATTGCTGGGCGAGGCTGTATTGCTCGGGCGGTTGCGCCGCAAACGCATACAATGCAACGGGTGATATCAACGGCGTATATAAGTATGGTTGCGACCTCTTCAAAAAGCGCATAGAGTGTGCGATAATGCTCAAAGTCGATGAGCAGATGAGCGAGGTCAAAGAGGACTGATATGGCGAAAAATAAGGTTGAAAAGACCAATGCTATGCGACTTCTCGACGCTAAAAAGGCGGCGTATAAGGAGCATATTTTGCCGATTGTCGAGGCGGTAAGCGGCGAAGAGGCGGCACGCCTTCTCGGCGTTGACTGCAAGTTCGTTTATAAAACGCTCGTAACTGTTGGGAAGAGCCTCGAACACTATGTGTTCGTAGTGCCTGTGGCTTGCGAACTCGACCTCAAAAAAGCAGCGCAAGTCGTGGGTGAAAAGAATGTCGAAATGGTGCGCTCCAAAGACTTGCTTGCGCTTACGGGATACGTACATGGCGGTTGCTCGCCTGTGGGTATGAAAAAGTTTTTCAAAACAACCATAGATATAAGCGCAGATGACGTGGATAAAATCTATTTTTCGGGCGGAAAGATAGGATATCAGATTGAAACCACGCTGACGGAACTTAAAAAAGCAATACCTTTCAAACTTGCCGACATCACCGTAAAGACAATTGAAGGTTGACATATTTTGTATTATCCCTCATAATTAACATAGAGGGAGCGTATGAAAAAGAGTATAGAAAAGTATATATACACGTTCGTGCTGATTGCGGTTGCAGTCTTGTCGAGCGTGTTTATTTTTGCTCCCGAAGGCGTTGCGAGTGCAAATTCCGCTTGGTTTAAGTATGACGGTGTCGATTCGGTCGGCGCAATCGTAAGAGATAAAAATTGTCCAATCGTCGTGGATAGAGAGGACTTGACTTTCGATATCTACAAGGACGATATTGGGAGTTTTTATGAATACGAGAATCCCGCCGGCAAAGTCAGCGCAAAATACACTTTCAGGAATCCGACTGATATTACGGCAAAAGTGGGATTGATTTTTCCGTTTGGTTATGCTCCCGAGTACAAGAGTGAAACGAGTGCGGAAAGAGATAATAAAAAGTATTATTCCGTTACTCAAGACGGCGCGGATATCCACAAACGCATAAGAAATACGTATAGACCGAGAAGAAGAGAAGATTACGATATAGTGCAGTTCGACCTCAATACCGACACCGAGTATTTGTCCGAGGATTATATAGAAACGGACGAGCTTAAAAAAGATACCAAGGTGTATAAATACGTTTGCCACGCAAAAGACGGATACGATATACCTCAAAAAGTGTATGTATCGTGGAATGACGATATTGAAGGGAAAGTGTTTTGTAATTTTAGCAATTACGACGACTACGGTTATTACGAGTATAAAAGGGTGTACGTAAAATGCGATGAAAACGGCGACGCCGTGTTTTACAGTACGCAGGATATTTTGTCATCGCTTATGATAAAAAGTGGGAGTAACCTGCTTTATTACGATGCGGCAGGAGAAGATACGCTTTTTAATGCCGTTATGTCAACTTACGGCGAGGAAAACGGCGTTGAGGAAGTGGATTGGTACAATTCGTTTGTCGCAAGATACTATAATTGCAACACTTTTATAAACACCAATTTCAATGTTGAGGATAGATTCCGTTGGTACGACTATACGCTTGAATTTGCGCCGTATCAAACAATTGTCAACGAGGTCGTTGCGCCGCTTTATCCGCACGTTACGAGAGAATATACGCCGAGAATGCACGATTATACTTACTTGCTTTCGCCTGCAAAGTCGTGGGCGAGTTTTGGGGAATTCCACTTGCGTATAAATACGGATATGTACGTCAAAAACGTGTCCGTTGGTAAAATGAAAAAGCACAAGGGATATTACGAGTATTCCTGCCAAGGTCTGCCGGACGGGGAACTTACGTTCAGCATGTGCAAAAGCCCTGCGCCCATTACGACGGATGCGTGGTGGGGGCTTGTGATAACGGGCATCGTGCTTGCCGTAACGTCGGTGATTTGGATACCGATAGTCGCCGTCATAATCGTGAAAGTGCGCAAAAAGCGTATAGAGAAGAAAGTTATGCAATCGCAAAACGTACAAAGACCTGTTTATCGCCCAGTGCCGAGAAACGGGTATTACGGTAATGCGTACGACCGTGGATTCGATACGGACGACAAAACGAGGGGAAACAAAAGACGAAAATAACGAGTGGATTGATAGCCGATTTTATCAATATATATCGATATAGACGATTATTTTGGCAAAAACTTGACAAATTGGCGATATAAGAGTATATTTTTTATCGATAAAAACGATATAAATAAAGAGGCGATAATATGACCAAAGACAATAAAGAAATCTCGAAAGCCACGCTGAACAGACTTCCGTCTTATCTCAAATATCTCTATCAATTGGACAAACTCAACGTTGCGACGGTGTCAAGCACCACGATTGCAAACGGACTTAACCTCAATCCCGTGCAAGTGCGCAAGGATATCGCGCTTGTGTCATCCGTTGCTGGCAAGCCGAAAATGGGCTACGTAACTAAAGAGATTATTGCGGATTTGGAAGGATTTTTGGGATATAACAACACGCACGACGCGATTTTGGTGGGCGTAGGCGGTCTCGGAAAAGCGTTCTTGGGTTACGGCGGTTTTGAAAACTACGGCTTGAATATCGTGGCGGCGTTCGACAACAACGAGAAAATCGTGAACACCAAAATCAACGGCAAACCCGTCTATGACGTGAGCAGATTGCAAAGTATCGTGGAAAGATTCAATATCAAACTCGGCATCATCACCGTGCCTGCGTATGCGGCGCAAGAAGTGGCGGACAGAATGGTGGCGGCAGGCATCAAGGCAATCTGGAATTTTGCATCCGTGCATCTCAATATTCCTGCGAACGTAGCGCTCAAAAACGAAGATTTGGCATCGTCGCTTGCATTGCTCAGTTTGCAAATCCAATCCAACAGGCCGGAATAATCGGTAATTTGTTGAAAAATAAAGAGTAATATCACCAAATTTATAAAGAAAAATCTCGCAAGAACTGCGAGATTTTTTGTGTTTTTCTGCATAAAATTATGTCATTTTTACGGCTGTAATTATGGCGATTTGAATACGTTGCGACCTAACGGAACGAAACGTAGTTGCGCTTATTGCTGCCGATGGGGGTAGAGAGGATGTTATAGCCTCAATATGATTTCGTCGATAAGTTGAGAGGAGGTGAGTTTGCCTCCGAGGTCGTAGGGGAGTTTGTTGTCTGCGATGGTTGCGGCTGTGGCGTTTTCGAGGGCGGTTGCCTCGCTGCCGAGGTCGAGGGAGAGGCGGAGCATGCTCGAGCAAGCCAAGATTTCACCGATAGGATTGACTATGCCGTTTTTGGCAAAGCACTCGGGCATGTCGCATTGCGCGCCGTAAAGTCCCAAGGTGGTGTCGCCGAGGGCAATGGTAGGCATTGCGTTTTGACTGCCTACAAGCGCCGCCGCAAAGGCGGTGATTGCGTCGCCGAAGAGGTTGGACGTGAGTATGACGTCAAATTGAGATGGGTTTTGTGCAAGGCGTTTTGCCATTTCGGATATATCAAGCATATCGAGGCGCACGTCTGGGTAATCCTCGTTGATGTCCGTCACGATTTTGCGCCAAAGTCGGGAGGAGGTGAGATTGCTTGCCTTGTCCGCAAGCGCAACCGATTTATTACGCGTGCGAGCGAGTTCGTATGCGATGCGCGCGACACGCTCTATTTCAAGTTCGCTATAACACTCGGTGTCAAAAGCCTCTCTGCCGAATTTGCCGTTGACGCGGAATCCGTTTTCGCCGAAATAGATGCCGCCGTCGATGTCACGCACGATTACCAAATCCACGCCGTTTGAGAGAATATCGTCTTTAAGTGTGCTTTGATTTGCAAGATTCGGATGAAGTTTTACGGGGTGCAAACCTGCGTAAAGCCCCAAAGATTTGTAAAGGAAAGTGAGCGCGCCTTGAAAAAGCGACGTGTAAGGGGATTGCTCGCCCGACGCACCGAGCAAAACGGCGTGCGCTTTGGCGGCGGTCTCAATCGTGGATTGGGGCAATGGCTCGCCGCATTTGTCCATTGCGCTTTTGCCTATAACGCCGTCGATAAAATTGAAATCGAGGCGGTATTTTTTGCCGATTGCGTTAAGCACTCGTTTTGCGCCGTCTATGAGTGTAAATCCTGTTTCGTCCGCATATAGCGTTGCGATATCGTAAGTCATTTTGCCTTCCTTTGCGTTATGATAGATAAGGTCTTTTATCCTTGTCTAACATAGCAAAAATATAATATAACAAATGAAAATCGCCGTCAAATGCTATACGGAATTTTCAAATTGCTATTTCAAAACATGTTTTATGCAATAAATGCGAATATTTTATGCATAAATTTATAAAATATGCAAAATATACAAAAAATATAAAAAATTTTGCAGATTTTTATGCATAATCGCTTGCTTTATTTTTGCGATATTGCTATTATATGTGAGCAATACGACAAAAGGAAAATTTTTAGGATATACGATATGAAAAAACTTGCAAAATCTATTGTCATTCTCGCGGTCGTCGCGACTATAATTACGGCTTGTTTCGCACTCGCTGCGTGCAACGATAACGATATCAATCTTGTGGCTGTGGATGCTGCGGACCTTCTTCAAGAGGACTTCGGCATTGCGGTTACAAAAGGCAATACTGCTCTTATGAGCGCAGTCAATCAAGTGATTGACGAGTGGAAAGCAAACGGCAAACTTGCGCAATACTCCGACTATTACTCCGCACTTGCAAACGAGGAAAAGGGCGGTGAAAAAGCGGTTGCTCCCGAGGGACTTCAAACGAGTTGGGACTTTGGAAACGCCACGCAAACCATTGCGGTATATACGGAATCGGGCTTTGCGCCGTATGAGTTTATATACGGAGAAAACGTTGTGGGCGTAGATATTGCCATTATGTCGCAAGTTGCGGTCAATACGGGCAAGAAAATCGAGGTCAAGGACGTTATGTTCGACGTGATTGCAACCAACGTTCAGACTGCTACGGGCGACGCCGTTGGCGCGGCAGGTATGTCTATAACGGAAGAGCGCAAAGCGATCGTTGATTTCAGCAACGTGTATGCGTCCTCAACTCTCGTTGTCGTGTCCAAAGACGGACAATACAAGAGCGTAAAAGACCTTGCAGGAAAGAAAGTGGGCGTGCAAGAGGGTACGAGCGGCGATATCATCATAAGCGAGGCTATCGGAAACGGTTATAGTTACGAAATCGAAAACGATGACGAAACCAAAACGACAATCGTCGTCAAAGCAGAGGGTGCGGAAGTGAAACAATACAAGGCGTATGCGCTTGCACTTCAAGACCTCAAGAACGGACGTATCGACGCGATACTTATGGACAAAATTCCTGCGGAGTTGATGCTGTGATGGGTAACGTTTTGTCGGCGACTTTTCAAGAGCGTCTATATAAGGCTTTTATATACGACGACAGATATAAACTGTATTTCAAAGGACTGGGCAACACTCTTTTGATTGCACTCTTTGCCACACTCATAGGTGTGGCAATCGGCGTTACTTTGGCAATGATCGTCTATGTAAATAAAAAGACGGGCAAACTCAAAGTGCTTTCGCTCATTGCAAAAACGTACATAATGATAATCCGCGGAACGCCTGTCGTTTTGCAACTTTTCATAATGTATTTCGTGGTGCTTGCATCATCGGATAACGGCTTGCTTATAGGCGCGCTTACTTTTGGTCTCAACTCGGGCGCATACGTTGCCGAGATAGTAAGAGCAGGTTTTGAAAGTGTGGACTACGGACAAATGGAGGCAGGGCGTTCGCTTGGACTTTCCACGGGACAAACGCTTTTGAGAGTGGTTACGCCGCAAGCGGTGCGTAACGTTATGCCGCCACTTTTTAACGAATTTATAACGCTCGTAAAAGAAACGGCAATCGTCGGATACGTGGGTATTCTCGACCTCGGAAAAGTGCCGGGACTTATTCAATCGAGGACGTTCGATTATCTCTTCCCGTTGCTTATTGCGGCGATTATGTATCTCGTAATCGTTATGGGACTTACCGGAATACTCAAACTCATAGAAAAACAAATGGCAAAGACCGACCGCAATTACAAGCGCATCAAAGTGCGCGGAAAGAAAAAAGACTATATCGTGGAGGCGTGAGATATGTTGAGTGCTATAAATTTGACTAAGAAATTTGGCGATTTGCTTGTCCTCGACGACATCACCGAGACGATAGAAGAGGGCGAGAGAGTCGTTATTGTAGGCCCGAGCGGCGGCGGAAAATCCACGTTTTTGCGTTGTCTCAACTGCCTTGAAGATCCCACGGCGGGCAAGATTATGTTTGATGGCGTTGACCTTGCGGATCTTAAAGTGGATATCAACGAACAGCGTGAAAAAATGGGTATGGTTTTCCAACAATTCAACCTGTTCAACAACATGACGGTGAAGAAAAACATAACCCTTGCGCCCGTGCAAATAGGCATAAAAAATATGCGTAAGACAAAGCGCAAAAATGCCTTTGTGCCTATATACAATAAGTGGTTTGAAAAGTACGGACAAAAGCACAACGAAAACGTCGATAAAAAGATAGTTTTGCTCCAAAAGCAACTTGAAGAGTTGAAAGAGCAGCTTAAACCTATCGTTTGTGCGTGGGAAGAGACGAAAGTCATAAAAGAGATAAGCGGAAAATCTTATGCCACTTACGATCCGAAACTCACAAAACAAAAGCTTGACCTTACCGAGAAAATCGAGAACGTAGAGCGCAAAATTTCACACTCCGTGCATGCAGAGGCAAAGAGCGTTCAACCGCTTGAATACAACTCCAAAAAAGAGATTGTACAAAAGGCAAACGAGAAGGCGGACGAACTACTTAAACGCATAGGACTTGAAAGCAAAGCGGACGTTTATCCCTCGACTTTGAGCGGCGGACAAAAGCAACGTGTGGCGATTGCTCGCGCGCTTGCAATGAACCCAAAAGTTATGCTCTTTGACGAGCCGACGAGCGCGCTCGATCCCGAGATGGTGGGCGAGGTGCTTGACCTCATCAAGCAAGTTGCGGACGAGGGGATGACGATGGTTATCGTAACTCACGAGATGGCGTTTGCAAGAGAGGTGGGTACGAGAATATTGTTTATGGCGCAAGGCAAGATTTTGGAAGAAGCACCGCCCGAAGAGTTCTTTACGAACCCCAAGTGCGACAGGCTCAAAGAGTTTTTGAAAAAAGTTTTGTAAAGTAAAGGTTTTTAGAATTAGTTGTAATCAATTGAAATAAAAAGCGCAGACAATAAACGGGCTGCGTTTTTTTGTTACCGTTTGTCTCTTTACAAAGCAAAGGTTTAATGTTATCATATAATGTAACTTATCATAGGATATTATGCGCTTACGGGCGCGAGTGCGTGCAATGAAATACGGTGAATTCAAACAACATATAAAAGAGGCTTTGCAGGGGAGAGAAAATCTTGCGTGCGCATACGTGGTGTGCGGCGACGACGATTATCTCAAATCCGCCGCAATAAAGGCTCTCAAAAATCTCGTAGATCCCGAATATGCCGACTTCAATCTTTCCACGGCATCGGGAGACGACGGTATGTTTTCGGCAATAGACGCACTTTATACTTTCCCTATGTTCGACGAGCGCAAAATCGTAGTGCTGACGCTTGATAGCGCGGTATCCAATGCGAGCAAAGACGCATACGAAAAATATCTTGCGGCTCCGTCGGAGACGTCCGTGCTTGTGGTGGAGTGCGACGACGAAGTGGCAAAATCGCTCAAAAACAAGAAAGCGCAGATTGTGGATTGCTCCCGCCTCGACGATGGCGACCTTGCAAAAGAGATAGAGGAGATTGCCTCTTACGCACCCTCTCGCAAAATAAACAAGGATGCGGAGACGGAACTTATCACTCGCACGCAGGGCAATATGTCGCGTATCGCAACCGAAATGGTCAAGCTCAAAGCCTACTGCGACGAGACTATAACCAAGCGCGACGTTGAGGATATGGTGAGCGCGGATATCGATTTTCAGATATACGAACTTGCAAACGCGGTCAGCGAAAAGAATGCGGACAAGGCGTTGGAGGCTCTTGACGTGTTCTTCAAAAACGGTATCAGAGGCGTTACGATTATCAACAGGCTTTACGACAAGTATCGCAATATGTTGCACGCCGAACTCAATAAGAATTTGCCAAACGAGGAAGTTGCTAAACTGCTCGGTATGAAGAGCGGCGCGGTGTATTTCTTGCGCAAGGTATCTTCCAACTACTCGCAAATGCGCCTCAAAAAGTGCGTTGACTATCTGCACTCGCTGCAATACGACGTGCTTAGCGGCAAACGCTCGGACGTGAGCGCAATTCACGAGGCAATACTTCAATTGCTCAATATTTAGGTGACTTATGCAAAACAAAATCGATAGAAAATATTACGTATGGATTTGGCTCGGGCTGATTTTTGCCACGTATATTAGAAACGTATATGGCATTTACGAGGACGTCAACGCGCTTATCGGCGAGGCGTCCAGAACGCAGGTTATTGCGGACGTATTTATTATGATTTTCAGTTACGGAATCGTGCCTGCGCTCATAACTTTCGTGTGTGCGCTCGTGGTGTATTACATCATGGCAAGAAGGCACTCCAACTACGTTTCTCGCAACGACTTTTGCTACATCGTTATGACGTTCGTTGCAGGCGAAAGAGCGGTGGCAGGATTTATCGACGCATTCTCCATTTTGTCAGTCGAGATGCACATCGTGACGGCGACCGTGCTTGACGTATTGCTTTTGCCGGGCGCGATGATGCTTATGTACTTCCTTATGGCGAAGTATTACAAGTTCAACGTCGTGGAAAAGCGCAACAGTTTCACCGTGTTGTCCGTGATATTCTTCGTAGTGCTTGGGCTTAGCGTGTTCGGAAACAATTTCACAATCGTGTCGCTCGGCTCGAACGGCGAGTATTCGCAAGCGTTGATTGAATATTTGCACGAACTCGGATATTCCGTGGACGCGCTCACTTCAAGCATTCAAGTGTATTCCAGCATAGCCGCAATCGTCATTTACCTTGCGTATCTCGTTGCGGATATCGTGCTTGCGTCGCTTATGAAAAAGAACGCTGCGGAGTATCAGGACGAGGACACGAGAGAGGAGTTCTTTTCAAAGCATCCCGGGGCGAGAGGCGGTGCGCCTTATACTCGTCGCGACGACGTGGAATCCACTTTCGAGGATTTTGAAAACAGCCATACGAACAAGAAAAAAGACGACGACGATCACGTCTTTGACGAATTCGATATTTAATACCAAAGAAAATAGGGCAAAACGCCCGTAAAAGAGGGATATATGACGTTTAATTTCGCTCAATACTCACAAGGAATCGATTTGTACTTCATCATCGATATGGTGGTACTCATAACCGTATTTGCGGTTATGCTCGGCTTTTTCATCTACAAGCGCAATATGAAGGTATTTTTCCTGCTCATTCTCGGCGCGGTGCTTGACGTACTCGTCAACGTGCTGTCCGAATTGTTGGGTGGAAAGCTCGCTATCGCAAAATACGTGATGCACTTTGTCGTGATTTTCGATATCGTTGCCGCTTGCGTGGTTTATCAAAACGACTTGAAAAACCTCTTCCAAAAGGTTTCCACGGCAAAAGGCTTTGAGACTCACAACAGCGACGACGAACTTAGAGACGCAACGGCGGAGATTTTGACGGCGTGCCAAGATATGGCAAAGAACGACGTCGGCGCAATCATCATCATCGATACGGCAGGGGATATCCACGACAATATTTTGGATACGGGTACGCGCCTCAACGCAACGCTGTCCGCACCTTTGTTTGAGAGTATATTCAACACAAAAGCTCCGCTCCACGACGGCGCGGTTATAGTGCGAGGCAATAAGATTATTGCGGCAGGTTGTTTCCTTACGCTCACGCAACGCAACGTCAATAAAGAGATGGGTACTCGTCACCGCGCGGCAATCGGCATCACGGAAGATACCGACGTGCTTTCAATCGTCGTAAGCGAAGAGACGGGCATCATCTCCGTCGTCAAACACGGCGAAATCAAGCGCTATATGACTATGGACAAACTCAAAGACGAAATTGAAGAGGCATACGGCATTTCTCCCACGGCTATCGCACTCCGCGAGGCTCACTCAAATCGCCGCATCGGCAAAATTCGTAGAAACGGTAGGTTCAAATGAAAACTATAAGAACGACGGATATTTTAGTCCCTGCAAATTGCGATTTCTCCAAATGGTCGGTGGTGGCTTGCGACCAATTCACCTCCGAGCGCAAGTATTGGCAAGACCTTGAAAACTACGTGGGCGACGCTCCGAGTACGCTCAAACTCGTATTTCCCGAAGTGTATCTCGAGGACGACGACAAGCAAGAGCGTATAGACAAGATAAATCGCACAATGCAAGAGTACATAGACGAGGGCGTTTTCAAGACTCTCAAAGACAGTTTCGTCCTCGTGAAAAGGACGACGGCAAGCGGCGTTTCTCGTCTGGGTGTGGTGCTTGCGGTTGACCTCGAGGACTATTGCTTTACGCATCCGTCGCACGCAATGATCAGATCAACGGAAGGAGTTGTGCTTGACCGCATTCCTCCGCGCCTAAAAATAAGAGAAAACGCGTCCGTGGAATTGCCGCATATAATGCTCCTTATCGACGATAGAAAAAAGAGCGTTATCGAGAGACTTTGGCAAGAGCGCGACGAGGACGAAAAGATTTACGACTTCGATTTGAATATGGGCGGCGGACATCTCGTCGGCTACCGTGTCGATGCTCAAAAAGTCATTGACATTTTTGATGATTACGTGCAATCCGTGCAAAATTTGTATGGCACGGGCAGCAACGATTTTATCTTTGCGGTTGGCGACGGCAACCACTCTCTTGCAACGGCGCAAGCGCATTGGAATCGCACGAAAGAGGGGTTAACCGATGCACAAAAGGCAGTTCATCCTGCCAGATTTGCACTTTGCGAGGTTGAGAACCTTCACGACGACGGCATAGTTTTCGAACCTATTCATCGCTTTGTGTTCGGCGCAGGCGAGGACTTCAAAGCGTTTATGCAATCGAGATTGAACGGCGCAACGGTAGTCAAGGCGTTCGGTAGCGCAGGCGATTTCGACATACACGCCGAGGATAACAGCGCAAAGGCAATCAAGGATATCCAAACCGCAATAGACGATTATCTGTCGGGGCATAAAGAATGCTCGGTTGACTATATCCACGGCATAGAACACTTGCGCGCGGTTGCGGCTGAAAACGCAGGCGTTGCAATAGAGATGCCCAAGATTAAGAAAGAGGAACTTTTCGGTTACGTCCTTCAAAACGGCACGCTTTGCAGAAAGGCGTTCTCTATGGGCGAGGCGGAAGAGAAGAGATATTATTTCGAGGCTAAAAAAATAAAGTAATCGCATACCTTATCGCCGAATGAATATACTGTAACGGAGAACGTTATGAAAGTATGTAAATTCGGCGGAACGTCAATGGCAAACGGCGGTACGATATCGCGCGTTATGAACGTTGTGAGAAGTGACGATCAAAGGCGATATATCGTCGTTTCTGCACCCGGGAAACGGGATAAAAACGACGTCAAAATCACCGACGCGTTGTATGCGTGTTTCAACGAAAAAAGAGAAAAAGGCAATTGCGATATATCCTTCGAAGTCGTGAAAAATCGATTTCTCGATATAGCAAAATCGCTCGACGTCGATATAAATTTGACCGACGTACTCGATGAAATCAAGGATAAAATCGAAGGCGGTGCGTCAAGAGATTACTGCGCGTCGAGAGGGGAGTATTTGTGCGCAAGGTTGCTTGCCGCAAAACTCGGTTTTGAGTTTGTCGATACCGATAGCATAATCAAATTCAATGCCGACGGCAAACTGCAGATGCACTATACGCTCGATCTTATCAAGCAACGGCTTGAAAACGTGCAATATGCGGTTATTCCCGGCTTTTACGGCTCAAATCGCGACGGCGAAATAGTCACCTTTTCGCGCGGAGGCTCGGATATTACGGGTGCGCTCGTCGCAAGGGCAGTCGGCGCGGATATTTATGAAAATTGGACGGATGTCGATGGGTTTTTGACCGCCGATCCGCGTATCGTCAAAGATCCTGCCATTATCGATTATTTAAGTTATAGGGAACTTCGCGAACTTGCGTATATGGGCGCAGAAGTCTTGCATCCCGAATCTATTTTTCCCGTCAGAAGTGTGGGAATCCCGATAAACATCAAAAATACGTTCAATCCGACTTACAAAGGCACTATGATCGTTGCCGAAAAGGATTTGCCACGAGAGCAAAAAGTCATTACGGGCATCGCAGGCAAAAAAGGTTTTACGATTATCAATATCGAAAAGGATATGATGAACGCCGAGATAGGTTTCGGGCGCAAGGCGCTTTCCGTTCTCGAATTTGAGGAAATATCTTTCGAGCATATGCCGTCGGGCATAGACACTCTTTCAATCGTCATACGAGACGAGTACATTTCGGGCAAAATGCAAAAGGTGCTTGCTCGCCTTCAAGAATCGCTCAACGCAGACAATATCGAGATACACAGCGGACTTTCCCTCATCGCAACCGTCGGACACAACATGGCGTCCCGTCAAGGCACGGCAGCCACGCTTTTCGCCGCTCTCGCCGCCGACAATATCAACGTCCGCATGATAGACCAAGGTTCTTCGGAACTTAATATTATCGTGGGTGTGGATACTTATGACTATGAGAGAGCGATAAATTCCATATACCACTCGTTCGTATAAACGTGTCAAATAGCGCCTAACTTTGGCAGCGCGCATCCGCACATTTTCAATAGAGTGCGTCGTAACTCCTTAAATACAATAACCCCCTCTTTTCGGACACGCCGGCATTTCTCACCCCACTCGGTTAGGGACATTTCCCGACAAAGGTATCCGTCGCTCGCGGGGGAGACATT
>DBJV01000102.1:837-11242 GCA_002297185.1 Christensenella sp. UBA767 | reverse complement strand
GACGATATCACACAAGGTTTGCCGCGTGTCGAAGAATTGTTCGAGGCACGTAATCCTAAAGGTAAAGCGGTCATCACCGAGAACAACGGCGCAGTCCACATCAGCGACGACCGTCGTGAAATCACGGTCACAGGTCCGGACGGCGAGACCAAAGCGTACGCAATCCCGTACAACGCCAACATCTTGGTGCAAGAAGGCGAGATTATCGGCGCAGGCGATCCGCTCACCAAAGGTTCTATCAATCCTCAAGATATGCTCCGCGCAAAGGGCGTCAAGGGCGTTCAAGAGTACATCGCAAAAGAAGTTCAATCCGCTTACCGTACGGCAGGCGTCGAGATCAACGACAAGCACGTCGAAGTCATCGTCAGACAAATGCTCCGCAAGGTACGTATCGAGAACCAAGGCGACACCAACATGCTCCCCGGCACTTTGGTTGACTTGCTCGCATACGAGGAAGAGAACGAAAAAGCACTTGAAAACGGCGGCGTACCTGCAACTGCAAAACGTACGTTGCTCGGTATCACCAAAGCGGCACTTGCAACAGAGTCATTCTTGTCCGCAGCGTCCTTCCAAGAGACCGCAAAGGTTTTGGCAGAGGCTGCAATCAACAACAAGGTCGATCCTTTGCTCGGACTCAAAGAAAACGTCATTATCGGTAAACTTATCCCTGCAGGTACAGGTATGAAGTGCTACAAGAACGTAACCACAGTTCCGGCATCTCAAACCCAACCCAGAGACGTAGTAGTTGACGAGATAATCGACGACAATATTGACGAAATATAATGAAAAAGAGATTTTTTACATCTGAAAGCGTGACGGAAGGACATCCCGATAAGGTGTGCGACCAGATCGCAGACGCAATCCTCGACGACATCTTTACGGAAGACAATTCCGCAAGAGTCGCCGTTGAGGTGTGCGCAACGACGGGTATGGTTATGGTGTTCGGCGAAGTTTCCACAAAACACTATTGCGATATCCCGTCCATTGTGCGCGGAGTTATCAAAGACGTGGGATACAACGATAGTTCCCTCGGATTCGACTACAAAACCTGTGCGGTTTTGAGTTCTATCGACGAGCAATCCGCAGATATCGCACTCGGCGTTGACAACGCAACCGATACGGACGACAAAGACGAATTCGACAAGATAGGCGCAGGCGACCAAGGCATGATGTTCGGTTATGCTTGCGACGAAACGGAGTCCTTGATGCCGTTGCCGATTACGCTTGCACACGCTCTTACAAAACGCCTCACCGACGTAAGAAAGAGCGGCGAACTTGCGTGGTTGCGCCCCGACGGAAAGGCTCAAGTTACTGTCGAATACATTGACGACGTGCCTGAAAGAGTGGATACCATAGTCGTAAGCTGCCAACACTCCGAAAACGTGAGTATGGAAGAACTCGAAGAGGAAATCATCGACAAAGTTATCAACGTCGCAATTCCTGCCGAGTATATAGACGACGACACCAAGATTTACATCAACCCGACGGGTAGATTCGTAATCGGTGGTCCTGCAGGCGACAGCGGCGTTACGGGTAGAAAGATTATCGTCGATACTTACGGCGGATTCTGTCCTCACGGCGGCGGCGCATTCAGCGGCAAAGACCCGACGAAAGTGGATAGAAGTGCCTCTTATATGGCTCGTTATATCTGCAAAAACCTCGTTGCCGCAGGCGTTTGCAAGAGAGCGGAATTGCAGGTTGCATACGCAATCGGCATGGCTCACCCCGTATCTATCTACGTAAATACCTACGGAACTGGCATTGTGGATGACGATACGCTTGCAAAAGTGGTCAGAGAGGTGTTTGACCTTCGTCCAAAGGCGATTATCAAGCATTTGCACCTTGACAGACCTATTTATCGTTCCACTTCCAATTACGGACACTTCGGCAAAGAAGGGTTCACTTGGGAAGAGACCGATAAGATTGAGGAAATCAAACAAGCGGTGTCAAAATACACATTTTGAATTACGGAAGAAAACGGTGGGTTTTATTGACCTACCGTTTTTTCTAAACTCGGCAAGTTGAAACGTGATTTTTTTCGAGTTTTGCAAATTCTTGAGGCGCAGGTTTTCATAATTGCAAAATTTTGGAATGAGTTTTCGACTTGTAAAATTTTGAAATGCAAACCCAAAATTTGCGCCTCAAAACCGAGTGACAAAATGCGACAAAATAAGACAAAAATCGATATGGTTTTGGCTTGAAAAATTGATAAAATCGAGTGCATTATGTTAAAAAATACGCAATTTTTAACATAAAAAACGCACAAAAATTATGTTAATTTCGGGGCGAAATTATGTCATTTTCGGGATGGCAAATATCATAAAAGCGAACAAAATATCATAAAAGCGTTGTGACAAAATTCGACAAAAAACGAGCAGCGCAAAAAGCGGTGTTCGGGCGTGAAAAAACGAAAGATTTTTTGTCGGAATTTTGCGCCGAGAGAAAGCGGAGAATTTTGCATTCCTGTGGTGATATAAAGTTTGAGAGAATGATAGGATTTTAACCCAACCTATAAAAGAGGAGATGGGGTGTCGGGTTTTTGCACCGAGGGCAGACGGAGAGTTTTGCGCCGAGGGAAAGCAAAGAATTTTGCGCCCGTGTGACGATAACGAGATTGGGAGAGGAATAGGATTTCCGACCTAACCTATAGACGAAGGAACGGAGTGTTGCTTTGAGAATGAACGAACACCTATATTGATAATGTAAGTCGTATCGGCGTCGGAAACACAAAGCCGTTCCGAGTAGATGACTATTACTTATAATGCGATTGTCGGACTTGGTAGTTTTGACGAGAGCGGAGGGAAGATGCAACTGCAAGGCGAGATAAAAACCGTTATATTTGCAAGCCAAGATACGGGCTATACTGTCCTCGATATGAGATGCGAGGATAGTATTTTCACCGTGGTCGGCATTTTTCCGCCTGTAAGCGAAGGTCAGAATATAAGAGTCGAAGGCAAATTTCAAGTGCGCACTCTGTACGGAAAGCAATTCTTTGCGGACAAGGTGTGGGTGTATGAGCCAAACAAACTTGACGGAATAAAGAAGTTTTTGGGCAGCGGACTTATAAGCGGACTCGGTCCTGTAACCGCAGAGGCAATCGTAAACATGTTCGGAGTGGATTCGCTCGAGGCGATGAAACACCCAATGGAACTTGCGCAAGTGCGAGGAATTTCGCTTAAACGCGCGACGGAATTTGGGATGAATTACGTCAAAATCCAAAAGATGCAAGACGCGATTATGTTCCTTCAAGACCTCGGGATAACCATAAATATGGCTTTGCGCATATACAAGACCTATGACGTTAAGACGATAGATAACGTGCGCAAAAATCCGTATATGCTCGTTGACGACGTTGACGGTATTGGCTTTGCAACCGCCGACAGAATCGCAGGGGAACTGGGGATAGAGAAGAACAGCGACTATAGAATTTGCGCTGCAATATCTTATCTTTTGAAGGACGCCGCGTTGCGCTCGGGACACAACTATTTGCCCGAAAACGAACTTGTAAGCAATGCAATCGCACTTTTATGTATCGATAGTGACAATATCGAGGAAAGAGTGCGCGATAATCTGCAAGATATGGTGTTGCTCGGAGAACTCGTAAGATACGACGCAAAAGAGCATATCGCAATACTCTTGAAGAAGAACTTTAACACCGAAAAGAACATCGCAAGAAAACTCTTGCAACTGCAACAAGAGGCAGGAGATTTCCGTGTGGACGTTGCAAACGAGGTGGCGAGATTTGAAAAGGAGGCAGGATTTGAACTGCATCCAAATCAAGTGGCAGCCGTCAAAGACGCAATAGAAAACGGCGTACAAATAGTTACCGGCGGCCCGGGAACGGGTAAAACGACTATCGTCAAGTGCATACTCAAACTCTTCAAAGACTTGGGACAAAGGGTTACGCTTTGCGCGCCTACCGGTAGAGCGGCAAAGAGATTGTCGCAGGCAACGGGCGAGGACGCAAAGACTATACACAGAATGCTCGACCTCGACTACAAAAACGGCGAGGGACACTTCACCTACAACGAAAATACCAGACTTCCGTTTGACGTGGTTATCGTGGATGAGGTGAGTATGGTGGACGAATACGTGTTCAACGCACTCATAAACGCAATGGAAAGAGGCTCACGCCTCGTGCTTGTGGGCGATAAAGACCAACTTGCGTCTGTGGGCGTGGGCAACGTACTCAACGATTTGATTAAATGCGGAAAATTCAACGTGAGTTATCTCACGCAAATATACAGACAGAGCGAGCAGAGCAAAATCGTGCCTAACGCTCACAAAATCAACAACGGCATTATGCCCGATCTCGACAACAAGAGCAACGACTTCTTCTATGAAGAAAGAAACAGCAGCGACGAGATTTGTGCAAGCACGCTCGGTTTGGTTACAAAGAGACTTCCAAAATACCTCAATATGCAGCCAGCCGATATACAAGTGCTTTGCCCGATGAAAAGGGGAAGTGCCGGAACTATCAATCTCAACAGGGAATTGCAAAAGGCAATCAATCCGCCATCTCCTTATAAAAAGGAAGTCAAGCACGGTGATTGCATCTATCGCGAGGGTGATAAGGTGATGCAACTCGTCAATAACTATCAACAAGAGTGGTCGCAAACGACAGGCACGAGAGTTGAGAGAGGCAGCGGCGTGTTTAACGGCGATATAGGCGTGATTGAAAGCATCAATACGCAGATTATGCAGTTTACCGTGCGTTTTGACGACGATAAAGTGTCGATTTACGAATACGGCGACATAGACCAACTTACGCTTGCGTATGCCGTGACTATACACAAATCGCAAGGCTGCGAGTTTGACGCTGTGGTTATCGCACTTGACGCAAACTATATGCTGCAGACGAGAAACTTGCTTTATACCGCCGTGACGAGAGCAAAGAAATTGGTCGTTATAAGCGGCGCAAAAAAGACAATAAGCCGTATGATACAAAACAACGAGACGGCAAGAAGATACTCGCTTTTGCTCAATCTCATAGAGGAAGAATACGCAGGCGGTGCTTACGAGTGGTAACGTCGATATGGAAAACGTCGAGGAAGAAAAGAAAAACAAAATAGACGATAGAAAGCAAAAACGCGAAGAGAGAAAGGCTAAAATCAAGGACTTTTTCCAAAGAGGGATAAAGGCTTTTGACAAGGCACTCTATCCTATGTATTGCACTTGCGACGTATGCGGCGAGGAACTCGTGGCGGATACGAGATACAGGCTTTGCTCCGATTGCATTGCGAAATTGCCCTTTATCAACGGACATAGATGTCTTTGTTGCGGCGTTCCGCTTGCCGACGAGTCCGATTATTGCAACAGGTGCCAGTACGAAAGAGGTGCGTTTGTGAAAAACCGCTCTCCGCTCGTGTATGAGGGCGAGACGAGAATAATGATATATTCGCTCAAATTCGGCAAGAAGAAATACCTTGCGCAAACGCTCGGCGCACTTATGGCAGACGAGTTTTTGAAAGACGATATGGCAGCGGATATAATCGTGTTCGTGCCAATGACCGAGACGGAGGAAAAGAAGAGAGGGTTCAATCAATCCGAACTTCTTGCAGAGGAAGTTGGTAGGCGACTGAATATTGCCGTACTTCCTGCGCTCGTCAAAATCAAAGACACCAAAGCGCAAAAGGAATTGAGCGGCAAAGAAAGGGCGCAAAACCTCGAAGGTGCGTTTGCGTGCGTGTTCGAGCAAGTGAAGAATCGCAGAATTTTGCTTATAGACGATATCTTTACGACGGGCGCGACTGCAAACGAATGCGCAAAAGTGTTGCTCAAAGCCAAGGCGAGAGAAGTGAACGTGCTGACTGCGGCGATTGCAAAGTTGAAGATACCTGTCGAGAGTAAAGACGGGAGAACGCAGGTGTGAGTGATATTGCGCTGCGCACAAGTGAGTTGGAATTAATAATTAATAATTATTAATTAATAATTGTGGAAGGCAGAGCCTTATCTGTTAACTATACAGAGATAGGCAAGGCTCAAATTAGATACACTATTTGTTGAAAAACAAGGAGTTATAGTGTATAATTGAATATTGACCGTGCGTGGGCGTAGGCGTGCGCGCGGAAAACGTTATATTATGACGGAAAAATAAATATAAAGGTGAAATATGTCGCTTTTTAACGAAAACAAATTCAAATTGCGCAAAATCGATAAGATTGCAAACAAAATCGAGGATTTGGCAGGCAAGTATTCCGCTATGGACGACGATACGCTCGTTGCTCAAACGCAAGTGCTTAAAGACAGGCTCGCAAACGGGGAAACGCTTGACCAAATTTTGCCCGACGCTTACGCGCTCGTTAGAGAGGCAAGCGAGAGGGTGCTTGGTATGCGCCACTTCCACGTGCAACTTATGGGCGGTATCGCTTTGCATCAGGGACGTATCGCAGAAATGGGCACAGGTGAAGGTAAGACGCTCGTTGCGACGTTGCCTGCTTACCTCAACGCGCTTACGGGAAAGGGCGTACACGTGGTTACGGTAAACGATTATCTTGCAACTCGTGACGCTGCTTGGATGGGGAAACTTTATAAATTCCTCGGCCTTTCCGTCGGAGTGGTCGTGCCGCAAATGAGTTCGGACGCCAAAAAGAAGGCGTATGCGAGCGATATTACGTACTGCACGAATAACGAACTCGGATTTGACTTCCTTAGAGATAATATGGTCGTGCGCAAAGCCGACAAGGTGCAAAGAGACCTCAACTTCGCGATTATCGACGAGGTGGACTCTATCCTTATCGACGAGGCGCGTACGCCGCTCATTATTTCGGGCAGGGGCGGAAAATCGAGCGAACTTTATAAATCCGCAGACTCCTTTGCAAGACAATGCAAAGAGGGCGACGACTTCACGATAGAAGAGAAAGAAAAGACCATTATGCTCACCGACGAGGGCGTTGCGAAGGCAGAAAGGTTCTTCCACGTGGTCAATCTTACCGATCTTGAAAACACCGACCTTTATCACCATATTCAAGCCGCTCTCAAGGCGCACTTTATGATGAAGAAGGATAAGGACTATATCGTAAGCGACGGCGAAGTGCTTATCGTTGACGAATTTACAGGCCGTATAATGATTGGCAGACGCTATAACGAGGGCTTGCATCAGGCTATCGAGGCGAAGGAACACGTGGCGATTAGGAGCGAGAACAAGACGCTTGCTACTATCACCTTCCAAAACTTCTTCCGCATGTACAAGAAACTCTCGGGTATGACGGGTACTGCAAAGACGGAGGAGACGGAGTTTGAGGGTATATACAATCTCGACGTCGTTACCATTCCGCCCAACAAGCCGTCAAAGCGTATTGACGAGCATGACCAGATTTATACCAAAATCAGCGGAAAACTTACCGCTATCGTGCAGGATATCATCGACCATCACGCAACGGGACAACCCGTGCTTGTGGGTACGATAAGCGTTGAAAAGAGTGAGGAACTCAGCGGTATTTTGAAGAGAAAGGGCATTCCGCACAACGTGTTGAACGCTAAATACCATAAGCAAGAATCCGAAATCATTGCGCAGGCAGGTAGGCTAAACGCCGTTACGATTGCTACCAACATGGCAGGTCGTGGTACGGATATTATGCTCGGCGGTAATGCGGAATATCAGGCGAAACAGAAGATGGAAAAGGACGGATATCCGATCGAAGTCATCGAAATGGCGTCATCTCCGCACGCAAGTCAAGACCCCGAAATTATCGCCGCAAAGGAAGTGTATAAGCATCATTTCGACGCTTTCAAGGCTACTTGCGACGAGGAAAAAGAGAAAGTTATCGCGCTCGGAGGCTTGAGAATAATCGGCACGGAACGCCACGAAAGCCGCCGTATCGACAATCAGTTGAGAGGTCGTAGCGGTCGTCAGGGAGACCCCGGCAGCACCGTGTTCTATATCTCCATGGAGGACGATATCGCGCGTATTTTCGGCGGAGATAAGATGAAGGCGATTGCGCAAACGTTCAATCTCGGCGACGACGTGCCTATCTCTAACGGCATTATTACAAAGCAAATTGAGAAGGCGCAAAGACTCGTCGAAGGCAGAAACTACTCCATAAGAAAGCAGGTTTTGAGTTACGACGACGTTATGAATGCGCAGCGCGAAATCATTTACAAAGAGCGCGGAAAAGTGCTTGACGGTATGGACGTACACGAGCAAATCCTCCAAATGATAGACGATCTTGCAGAGGAAATTATCGGGTACTACGCCGACTATAAGACGGACTTCCAAACTTGGGATTACGCCGCATTTAACCTAGCGCTCGAGAAGAAGATGTTGCCCGAAGGCACAAACCTTATGGACACCAAACTTTGCTCGTGCTATGACGTGTATAAGCTCAAAGACGCCGTGCTTAAGGTGGCGGTGAAGGATTATAACGACAAAATTGAGGCGCTAGAAAAAGACGGATTCGATTTCAAAGAACTTGAAAGAGTCGTCCTTCTCAAGACTGTTGACGCAAAGTGGATGGACCATATCGACGCTATGGACGCGTTGAGAAGAGGTATCGGCTTGCGCGGATACGGACAGAGAGATCCCGTCATCGCATACCGCGAAGAGGGCTGGGAAATGTTTGAGGATATGGTGTCGCGCATACACTCCGAGACGGCGGCGATACTCCTCAAAATCCACGTCGAGAAGAAAGAAGAAGGCTCGCCAGCTACCATAAGACAGAGCATTGCGACCGCAAAACAGAGCGTTGCCACGAGCAAGAAAGTGGGCAGAAACGACCCGTGTCCGTGCGGTAGCGGTCTTAAATACAAGAACTGCTGTGGAAAGAATAAATAAGCAATATCCACACTTTATCGAGCAAAAATATAGCAAAAAACCCGTGTTTTGAGATTTTGCAAACAATTTGCATAATCTCGGCACGGCGAAAAAGATATAGGAAAATATGATAGATTACAACGAACCGAGAAACCAACTTAAAGAAATGCGCACGGAAATGGTGCGTGCGTACGAAAGCATTAATCCGACTAAATTGCGCGAGCGTATAAAGGAACTCGAAGCAGAGCAAAATTCGGACGGGTTTTGGGACGATACCGAAAACGCAAAGAAAGTATCCAAAGAAATAAGTCAGTTGCAAAGCAAAATCGAGAAGTTTGAAAAGATGATTGCGCGCATCGACGACGCTTTGGATACCGTCGATATCGTGGAACTCGAAGGCGACGAGAGCGAGGATGAGAAAATCCTTAATACCATTCACGACTTGAGCGAGGCGGTGGAGAGTTTGTCGCTTGCAACGCTACTTAGCGGCAAATACGATTCGCTCAACGCTATCCTTACTTTGCACGCAGGCGCAGGCGGTACGGAGGCGCAAGATTGGTGCTCCATGCTGTACAGAATGTACACGCGCTACGTTGAGCGTACGGGTTGGACTTGCACGGAACTCGACTATCTCGCAGGCGACGAGGCAGGTATTAAATCCGTTACGTTCAGAGTGGAAGGCGACAACGCTTACGGGTATCTCAAGGCGGAAAAGGGCGTGCATAGGCTCGTGCGTATTTCGCCCTTCGACGCAAACGCAAGAAGGCATACGTCGTTTGCATCCCTCGAAGTTATGCCCGAGATCATCGATACCAACGAAATCGAAATCCGTCCCGAGGACTTGAAGGTGGATACGTACCGTTCGTCGGGCGCAGGCGGACAGCACGTCAATAAAACGGAGAGTGCAATACGTATTACGCATATTCCGACGGGGATTATCGTGGCGTGCCAAAACGAGCGTTCGCAAATCCAAAACAGGGAAGTGGCAATGCAGATGCTCCGCTCAAAACTCATCGAAAAACGCGAAAGAGAGCGTGAAGAAGAGGCGGCGCAAATCAGCGGTCAACTCAAGAAAATCGAGTGGGGCAGCCAAATCCGCAGTTACGTGTTCTGCCCATATACGATGGTGAAAGACCACCGCACAAACTACGAAACGGGCAACGTGCAGGCGGTTATGGACGGCGATTTGGACGGATTTATCAACGAATATCTTAAGTTGTCGTCAATACAAAAATAAGTGAATTGGCAATCAAATCGATAATTGTGAACGACTGAATTGTAGATAATAAATTATCTTAATCGGAGAAGTTGAAACAATTAGATAACCGATTTTTAGAGGTTGATTTGCAATTGAAAAAATGGACAAAAGCGGTGTTCTAACCGTGTGGAATTATGAATAATTTGCAGAATAAAAACAATTTGACCGTGCTTGCGATTGAGTCGAGTTGCGACGAGACCGCGTGCGCTATCGTGCGTGACGGAAGAGAGGTTGTGTCTAACGTCGTGGCGACGCAAATCGAGATACATCGTCGATTCGGCGGCGTAGTTCCCGAAATTGCGAGCAGAAATCATACGCTTGCAATCGAGACCGTCGTGAAAGATACTCTCGAGCAGGCGAATATGACCAAAGACGATATCGACGCCGTTGCGGTC
>DBJV01000102.1:493-823 GCA_002297185.1 Christensenella sp. UBA767 | reverse complement strand
TTTGGGTGCGCTCTTGGTGGGCGTGAATTTTGCAAAGGCTCTCGCTTACGCTTGGAAAAAACCGCTGTTTGCCGTATCGCATGTCAAGGGGCATATTGCGGCAAATTATATAGATTCTACGCTCGAGCCGCCGTACCTTTGTTTGCTTGCAAGCGGCGGACATACCGCTATCGTGAAAGTGCTGGATTACGAGAATCTGGAACTTATCGCGCAGAGCAGAGACGACGCTTGCGGAGAGGCTTTCGATAAGGTGGCAAGGGTGCTTGGATTGCCTTATCCGGGTGGCCCTGAAATACAAAAATTGGCACGAGAAGGCAAGGCGGTTTATGA
>DBJV01000102.1:0-476 GCA_002297185.1 Christensenella sp. UBA767 | reverse complement strand
GTATTTCAGTTATAGCGGACTTAAAACTTTCGTTATAAACCTCGTGCATAATCTCGAGCAGAAGGGGCAGGAAATACCCCGTGCGGATATTGCGGCAAGTTTTCAAAAATGTGCCGTGTCGCAGTTGGTGGATACGCTTAAACTCGCTATCGATAAGACGGGGATTACGAAAATTGCCGTTGCAGGCGGTGTTAGCGCAAACGAGGAATTACGTCGTCGTTTCGACGAATTGGCAGGCAAGGGTTGCGAGGTGCATTATCCAAAACTTAAGTATTGCACGGATAACGCGGCTATGATAGGCGCAGAGGCGTGTTTTATGATAAAAGACGGTGTTGAACCGTCGGAGTTGACGTTGGACGCAAAGGCGACCGTGCCTCTGAAATAAAATGAAATAGAGTTTTTCGCTTAAAAGCGCGCATAAAGGCGCGCTTTTTATATGCAGAGTGCGTGTATAGGGTGCGCCTTGAATAGGCAGA
>DBJV01000074.1:24158-29525 GCA_002297185.1 Christensenella sp. UBA767 | reverse complement strand
TATTTATAAAATTTACGCTTCGAGAAACGGCGGCGCAGAAAGCGAGATAACGCCCGATACAATAACGGACGATACAAAAACCGCAACTTGGACTGCCGACAAAGGTGGCGTTTACAAGTTTAGAGTTATCGACAACGTAGGCAACACGCTTGAACAATATGAATATGTGCAAATGTACGGCACAAAAACATCTTCTCCGTTTGAATTGACATGCAGAGAAGACTTTGAAACTCTTTCATGGGCAATAAACGGTCGTGGCGACAACATGTATGACCACACGTGGGTTAGCGATGGTTTTGCGGGCAGTGTATTCAACGTAGTACCCAGCAATGACAACGGGCAAGGCTCTGCAAAATACGGTCTTGCGGCAAATACATATATCAATATGCTCGGCACGGCATTTACGCCGATTGGTTATTACACCGACAAAAATCACGCACCTGAATTTAAAGGCACAATCAACGGAAACAACTGTTCGTTGGTTGATTTTATCGTCAATGCCACAAGTGCGAGAAGTGCGCTTGTCGGCACTCTCGCAGGAAACGGAAAAATAAGCAATCTCACAATAGGCAATGCAAACGAAAGCAAAAAATCTTCTGTCACATCAACAAAAAACGATTCGGCGGCATTCGTTGGATATTTGAACGGAAAAAACACGGTTGTTGAGGGCTGTACAAGTTATGCGACAATAAGCGGTGCCGCTCAAAACGGCGGTATCGTGGCAAATATCAGCACCAACGGCGGCAAAATAAGCAATTGCAAAAACTACGGCAACGTCAGCGGAACTTCAAGTATTGGCGGTATTGTCGGCATTGTGCAAAGTGCGAATGGAATTATCGAGAACTGTGAGAATAACAGTTTGAATAATAGCAAAATATCTGGTAGCGGTGACAATATTGGTGGCATTGCAGGATATTTGAAGAACGGAACTATTGCAAGCGGAAAAAACAGCAGCAATGTTACCGGCGGTAATTACGTCGGGGGTCTTGCAGGCTGGGCGCAAGATACAAACATATCAAGTAGTGAGAATAGCGCGTCGCTTATTTCGGGCAGCGACTACGTAGGTGGTCTTACAGGTTTCAGCTTTGGTGAATCTATTTCGACAAGTGTCAACAAAGGTACAAAGGTAACAGGTGCAAACTACGTCGGTGGCATTTCGGGCAGAAAGGACTGGGGTAGTATTACAGGTGTTGCAGGCACGGTTACAAATACTGCCGAAGTCGCAGGAACAGGCAATTACGTAGGTGGTATCGTTGGCGAAATCACGTCATATTCCGCTGTTTCCGTAGTATCCAATAGCGGAAAAGTTTCCGGCGTAAATTGCGTCGGCGGCATTATAGGAAGAAGAATTCGCCTGAGCGATGAGAATCTTATACAATATGAATCGGATGCAAGTTGTGCAATAAACGGTTTTGTCAATTCATGCGAAGTCAGCGGCACCAACTATGTCGGTGGCATCATCGGATATACCAATGCGCCGACGAATTTCACAAATTGTTCAAATCAAAATAGCGTTAGCGGCACCAATTATGTCGGTGGTATTATAGGTTGTGTTGCAAACAAGACAACCATAACCAACAGCGCAAATAATGCGAGTGTTAGCGGTTCACAATACGTCGGCGGTCTCGTTGGCGGTTTGGATGCAGGTTTGTTGACGATAACCAAGAGCAGCAACCAGTATGGAATAAGTGGCACAAAGTTTGTCGGTGGTGTTTTGGGTGGCGTGATTGCGTCGCAAGCCTCCGACAACTGCGCAATTGCCATAAGTGAATGCTACAACACTCAAAACGTGACAGCAACAGGCAACGTTGCAGGTATTTTCGGTGGTGTTCTCAATGACAACGAGTATGTCACAATCACTATTTCCAAGTCTTACAATACGGGCGAAATAAAGTCAACGGGCAGCGGCAATGCAGGCGGTATTGCCGGTCGTGCTTATTCCAAATATCACGACGATAAATCTATTCATATTTACAAATGCTACAATACGGGCAAGGTTCACGACACAGGTGCCAACGGGGACTCTGTCGGAGGTATTGTCGGATATGTCTATATGGATGACAATAAAGGTCAAGATGCAAATGCAGAGGCTGTTGTCGTAGAGTATTGCTACAACTATGCAGAGATTAGCGCCTCAAAGTTGGCAGGCGGCATTGTCGGTAGCGGCTCGACAACGGGATATTTTACGATTCGTTATTGTTATACGACAATCGATGATGACCACAACGTCACGGGCGGCGGAGCAATTCTCGGCGGCGTTTTCAACGGCGACGATTCAAGCCATTTCGTCGTACAAAATTCTTGGGCATTCTATACGGGCAATTACGTCAATTTGGTCAATGGACACAACACAGGAGCAGGCGTTTACGGCGCATATTTGCTCGTTGAATTCCAAAAGAACGTTTATCCTGTCATCGGCACGACAAACGACGACGATTGGACAAAGATAGTAAACAATAATATCGAGAGTTTCTATATCGAGGGCGGCATTTCCGTTGATAACGGCTACTATCTCGCTCTTTTGAAAGAGAATAAAGGCGCAGCGGCAACCGTTGCAAAAGATTTTGCACAACCGAGCAATCTCGGCGATTTGACAATCAATGCAAACACGGACGGTAGCACTTCTTTTGGCGTTATCGTATTTTCCGCAACCACAACGACGAGCGCATGGAATATCCGTGTAAGCAGCGAGGATATCGGTCATCTCACGCCTCCCGACTTGGAGTATGTCGCAGGACACAATCCCGAATACAACAATGAGGGAAAATCGGCGCATTACAAGTGGGATAACGATGCAATTCGCAACGGTTATTACGGATTCTTCCAACTCTTCAGAGGCGACGACGTAAACGTTACCGAAAACGGATACTATTTCGATGTTCAAATCAGACTTGATGGCACGATCGGCGGCAATGAAAACAAAGAAAAGATTTTCGGTCAAAGACTCAATATCAAAGGCGAAGATATTGTCAAGCGCAAACTTCAAGTTGCGTTCGAGTTGCGTTACAACACAAGCCTTGCAAACGGCAACATTTTCAGAAACGACGCATTTGGTCTTGAAAGTTTGACGATTTCGCGTTTGCTTGGCGACAACGCCGTATTGACTCTCAAATATACGGATGGCAGCTTGGAGTTTACCTACAAATACATTTCGGGAGACAAGACCGAAACTGTGTTCACCGCTGTCGGAACGTTCTCTGCGACCAACGTCGGACAATATACGTACACCATAACCATCGGCTCCACAAACTATGAGTTCGAGGACGCTACGGGCGGCGAAATAACCGTAAATACGAACAATCAAAAGAGTTGGACGTACAATATTATTCCGTACGACCTTGCATCGCACTTCAACGAAGACAAGGTTTGGTTTGGTGCAAATACTCAAATGATTGTCACCAACAACGCTTTCGATTACGTTCCGCTCAACAACGGCACCACGCTTGCGTATTATCCGCTCAACAAGGCGCAAGGCGAGACTCCGCAAGCCTTGATTTATGAAAAGATAAGTTATGAGAAACGAAACTTTATTATATATGTACAATACAGCAACGGCAACGTTGAGGCAATAACGTTAGACACCAACTACACCTTGTCCAACCTTGAATCTGCAGGCACCGATCACGTCAACACGGGTGCGAGCGTGACTGCAACAGCTGTGGAAAACAGCAACTTCTCAAATTCGATTACCAAGTATTACGTCGTGCTTGACAGCGACTTCGGTTGGAGCAAGAACGACACTTCTAATAGATGTTGGGGTACAAAGGATAATCCGTATATCATTTCCACGCAAGCGCAACTTATGCGGTTGAGCCAAATCCTCAACGGTGATAATGCTTGGAACTCTATCGACGACGGTTTGCCGATTGGCGAAAGCGACATCGTTCTTGCCGCAGATCCTCGCGCATTTGCGACTGACAAGACCTATTCGGGCGCATATTTCGTCGTTACGGCGGATATCCACCTCGACGACACGTTCAAGCCCATCGGCAACAACGGCGTGATCTTCAAAGCGGCGAGTTTCAAAAGCGACAAACTCGACGAAAACGGCAACGTATCGCTCGTTACAATCAACTATTACTACAACCAATACGACACGGATCCCTCCTACTATGAAGAAAGGGATTACGTCGGCTTGTTCGGCAACGTAGAAGGCACGCACTTCAAAGATTTGTTGGTGTGGGGCGGTTCGTACAACGGCGGAACTTCGTACACGGGCAAGCAAATTGTAGGGCACAACTACGTGGGCGGTCTCGTCGGCAAGATGGTTGGCGGTATCGTTGAAAACTGCACGTTTACGAGCAACGTCAGCGGTGCGTCTATCATAGGTGAAGACTACGTGGGCGGACTTATCGGTTATGCCGACGGCACGCAAGTGCTTTACGACACGTCCTACGATAATATGAGCGCGAACGACAATATCGTAAGCGCGAAAGTCACGGGCGTCAACTACGTGGGCGGTATTATCGGTCAATGGATAATCACGCGCGCGTCGCAATTCAACGACGGCAACGTCAACAGATTGTACTATGCCACGACTGCAAACGTCATAGTTATTACGTCCACGGGGTCGTACGCGGGCGCAATCGCGGGTGCACTTGACGCGTCGGGTTGCGAGGATAGCCTCTCGATCAAGGCAAGACTAAACGTCAATGCAAAAATCGCAACGAGAACTACGGTCAACGGCGTAAATTACGTGGGTGCGCTTTACGGCTCGTTTATAGGCAACGGCACGGACAAGACCACCGTCACGTACGACGACACCGACGTGTGGGCAACGATCAAATTTGGCGGAAGCGGTAGCGTAGTAGGCGGACTTATCGGATATTTGCAAGACGCCACGCTCAAGTTCAATACGTCTTATTTCGTCGACGGTAAGAGCGTAGTATTCGAGGCTTCGTCGGGCAAAACGCCGTCGTTCTTCGGCGGTGTGATCGGCGTTCTCGGCAAAGGCGCAAATATCGCGGGTACGGCTCTTGACGACAACAACAAGACTTACCGCACTATCAGAAACACCGTCAATTTTGGCAAAGATTATAAATACGGCGACTTCGTGGGCGGTATCGTCGGCTACGTGTCTTCCGGCGCGGGCAGATCCAATATGGGCAGTACCATATTCGGTGACGACCTCATTTTTGAAGGTCAAGGCGAAATCCACGCAACCAATTACGTCGGCGGAATTTTCGGCGCAATCGGTATCATCGACAATTACACCGTCAGCGGCGACGACCGTCTCACCAACACCATCAAATACGGCTCACCGGATGGCTCAACCAACGCCAATATCGTAACCTTCAAGCCCTCTTCGGCAAAGAACGTCGCAGCCGTCTATGGCGCAAGCAACGTCGGCGGACTTATCGGCGGCGC
>DBJV01000074.1:12626-24144 GCA_002297185.1 Christensenella sp. UBA767 | reverse complement strand
TTCGTTGCTTTATCTTGAAAATTCCCAAGTCACAGGCGCAGGCACCGTTGACAACCCGACTTTTGCAATCTTCAACAAAGCAATCGTTTCGGGCGATATGTACGTTGGCGGCATCGTCGGCTACCTCGAGCAGGAATCCCACGTCCTCAACCGCATCGTCAATATCGGCAACTCCAGCAACGCCTACATCGGCAAAGCGGACGCCTCATACGTCGGAGGTCTCGTAGGCTACATGATCGGCGGCACAATCTCCAACAGCGCCGCAGCAGCCCAAACTTCCCCTGAGGTCACCAGCAACATTTACCTCGGCAGCAAATACGTCGGCGGTCTCGTCGGCTTTATGCAGGGCGGCACGCTCGAAAACAGCATCTCCACAGGTTTCAAGTNNGGTCTCGTAGGCTTTATGCAAGGCGGGTCGCTTGAAAACAGTTTGTCCACGGGCTTCAAGTTTGACGGCAACAACACCTCAATCACCAAAGGCGGCGTAGTCGGCGACAAACTCAGCCCGATCATCGAAGGCAGTTGGACGATTTATATCGCCACAAATCCGACCTATTCAACCACCAGCCCCAACAAAAACGGCAAATACGTCCTTATTGATAGTACTATAAGGAGCGAAGTCGGCACGTACAATCACGTGCTTGCAATGGCAGGCATTTGCGAGGCAACGGCGTACAATGGCTACAACTTCAATCAAGGCGAATTGCTCCTTGGTGTGAGCTATCCTTATTTTGAAGGTGAAACCGCCACCCCGAATCAACTCAAGCAACTTGCATTCTATGACGTAAGCGGCGCTGACTCCGTCATGACCACGCCCACCACCGTATTCACAGGCGCAAGCGGCATCGTCCGTATCGGCGTATCTATGGCAGACGGCGAGAGTTATTCCATTTGCAAATGCGACGTATTGTTCAAAGATATAGCGAAATTCACAAAAGAAATAACTGATCAGGAACAACTTGACAAAGAGAGAAACGAAAACGCCCAAAAAGGTTATAGAGCCCCCTCTGGTGCAAGCGACAACTATCGTGCAGAGGTTACAACCGCACTTTATGACAGCGACGGCAATATCACTCGTATCGTTGCAAACATCTATTACAAAGACGTAATTGTCGGCGCAGTTGAGGGCGAGGTCGGCAGATACGACAGCGGTGAGCTTAAACCGGGTTCATCCGAGGCAACTGCATTGACAATCAGTTCTCAAGCGGAGTGGAACGACTTTGCATGGCAAATATACACAGGTCAAAACGACTATAAAGGCAAGTATGTCAAACTTCTTGCCGATATCACCATTGAAAGAAAAGCCTCGCATACAGGCACAAACGGCGCTACCTACAACTTTGACAACGAATGCAATTGGAACTCAAAAACAACCGTCAGAGGATGGGACGTTAAAAACGCAGTATCCAACAAAGGCTACAACTTTGCAGGCAACATCACGCAAGGTGCAAATGGGGTGGAAACTGTAACGGTTACGGACGTCGATTATACAAACGTCACAAAAGTCACTCCGTCTTTCAAAGGACACTTTGACGGCAACGGACACACGATAACCATAAATTATGACGGCATCCCGGACAGCGAAGTAACAAGTAGCAACCCGAAGTATCAACACCGTATTAGTGCATTCCCGAATGCAGGATATTTGAATGATGACGTTACTAGCGGCAACATTCAGATTTCATTTAAGAACTTGACGGTGGAAGGAAGTATTCTTGCAGCAACAATCTCCGGCAGCCTTAATTCCGGCACGTTCTCTTGCACAAACGGAGCTTACGATATTGCAGGTTTTGTCGGCAAACCGTTTGCTGCAATCAAGTTTGAAAACTGCACAAACGCTGCAGACATTACGGGACTTCGTGTTATATCCGGTATTGCAGGATGCAGTACGGAATCTGCGCCTCTTGAACTTATCGGCTGCGTAAATAAGGGCAACATTACCTCATACGAGATGTCTGAGTGGAAGGAAAAAACAGACATTCAAGAACTTGGCAACCAATATGATTATGAATATGGTACCGGCGGCATTATTGCATATGCAACGAGTAGTGTTACTATCGAAAGTTGCCTGAATACGGGCAACATTACCGGCGGCTCAAAAATCGGCGGACTTGTCGGAAGAGTTACCAACAAGAACAACGGATTGAGCAAACTCGTTATCAACAACAGCGCAAATACTGGTAGTATTTGGTCTTTTGAATACAACCCGAACACTCCTAAAGACGATAAAAAACGTGGCGCAAACGTTTGGTCTCGTGCAGGCGGTTTGGTCGGCGAAGTAGATTACTACACCCAAGCGTTTATATATGCAAGTTACAATACCGGTAGCGTAACCGCAGTCGGTAACTTGGCAGGCGGCATCGTAGGTATTATCGGTACAATCCCCGGTGCAGATAGTGGAAAAGATAAACCGGGATATACACAAACAAAAATCGCATCAACTATTGCATATTGCTACAACACAGGCAAAATTACGGTCGGTTACAAAGATTACCAAGGCATAACAACACTTGGTAGGAGTGGCAATAACTTCAACGGAAGTAATGCGGGCGGCATTGTCGGAACAACAGGCGGTGTCAATATCTCCTATTGCTATAATACGGGAACTATCCACGCAAAAGGCGGCGTAGGTGCTGAACTTGCTTGGCATACAAGAAACGGCGGTATCGTCGGTGAAGTTACGACGCACAATACCAACGGCAATATAAGAACGGCAAATATATCCAATTGTTATAATATAGGTTTGTTGCATTTTACTGAGTCAAAAAATACAGACGCTCGTTACGGTGCGGATATCATAGGATATCTCGGAACAAAAGATGGCGATATCAAAGTAACAAACTGCTATGGTATAAAAAATAATATTTTGCTCGGTGAAAGTACTTATAAGAGCGGATGGAACGATACGGAAGGAAGTATTTTTACGACTAATCCGAGTATAGATTATGTCCGTACGGGTACAACACTCGATTCGTTTGCATCGCTTACTGCCGTTATGAAGAGTACTACATCTGTCGGCACGATACAGAGTTTGGCAACCTCATGGAATGCAAGTACCGCAACCATAGGCGCACAAGATAGCGAAGATTATAAAACAGGCTCATTAAGTGGCTATATTTATATGCCGGGATGCTTGCCGCAACTCGCAGTATTCGCAGTCGATACATACAATGGCTTGAGCATGAACTCTCAAAACTACGGCTATGACGACAACTACGGCGGATACAGGTCGCAAAACGCAGGCGACGAGTACAGCCCGTACGTCATAAAAGACGGTATCGATTTGCTCGGTTTGCAAACACTTGTCAATCTTGGCTATACGTTCAGCGGCAAGTACGTTGAGTTTGCTGACGGCACCAATAATATAACCACGGACAAAAATATATCTTCAGATACCGCAAGGGTTATAAATCTGCCAACGGATGGCTCAACGTCAAGACCTTCCGCAACTGCGGCATACAAGTTCTCATCCAAAGCGTCTCCGTCTTTATCCACGGCAAGCGATTGGCAGACAGGCAAGAGCTATCACTTGTTCTCGCTGGGTGGCGTTTTAAAACAAGATAATAATACGAGTACAAATACATATACAACATGGAAGGCGAGAAACTACGCGTACAACACCACAAATGGTAATTTGGCTAATAATGCTGCATTTAACACGCAAAACTTCTTGCCAATCGGCAGAAATGGCGGTAATAACGTCTTTAAAGGTCATATCAGCGGCAAACAAACAGACGGCGTAACTGAAGTCGCCAATTTGCGTATCGCATACAAGGGATATGCCGGCTTGTTTGGCAATGTGCAAGATGCCGAGGTGCGCTCAATAGGCGTATCGGGAAGTATTATTGCATATGCCACATCTGCGGACGGTCGTTCTATTGCAGGAGGTATAGTCGCCGCAGCCTACGGATCGTCCGTAATTGAGGGATGCGAGGCAGGTTCGACAAGTAGGGCTCTTTGGGTTTATGCATATAACATGGCTGGCAGTACGTTTAGTGAGGAGAACGTAAAGAATATTACGACTTCGGCTGGAGGCATTGTCGGTTTTGTAAATACTGCAAGATACAATAACGGTTATTCATATTCCGAAGGTACAACTGCCACAATAAGCAACAACAAAGTTGTCCGCGCATACGTGTATAGCGTAAAGAACAATATCGGCGGTATCGTCGGTTTTGCGACGGGTACGGCGTTGAATGCGTCCGCAAGCAATATGAACAACAAGGTCGAAATATCGTCCAACGTAGTGGAAAAAGCAACCATACGTGCGTATTCCGTATCGGGTTGCACCGTTGACGACGTAGGCACAAGAACGGGCGGTATTATCGGCTATTCAGACGAATACATCGCAATCGTCGTGCGTGATTGCGTCGTGGGTACGGACAGCACGTCCAATACTGTCACAATTCAAGGCGAAAACCGAATTGGCGGTATTATGGGCGAAACTTCCGATGCCGTCAACGAAATCAGCGGTTGCCAAGTGCTTGCATCCACGACAATCAGTCGTGGCAACAGTTGGGGCGTTGTAACCAACGCAGGCGAGGGCGGCACGGCAATCGGCGGTATCGTCGGCTTGACGTACAACGCAACGGGAACCGACCCGATCACCACAACATTCAGCGGCAACATCGTGTTCAAAGGCAAGATTGTTGTCGCAGTTCAAACCAATTACATCTCCACAACCAATCGCTCCAACGACGGCGTTGTGCGCAACGTCGGCGGTATCGTCGGCGATATGGGTTCGGGTGCGCGAATCGCAACAGGCTCCAACATCGTGGTCGGCGGCACAATTCAAATTACAGCAGCGGATGATACCGATCATTCCAATCGCAACATCGGCGGCGTTGCAGGACGTACGGATGACGTTGCGTTCAGCGGTACGTTCAAGGTCGCCCCGACGATTACTGCGGCAGACGCATATCAAATCGGCGGCTTTATCGGCAAAAACAACGGCATCGTCAACATTTTGGCAGACGATACGGATATCGAAATCGGCGGCAACATCAGCGCAAGCCACGACGTCGGCGGTTTCATCGGCTACAACAGCGCACAAGGCACCTTGCTTATCGGCGCTGACCAATATCGTGCAGTTTCCTACAACGGCGGATTGTCAATCAAGATTGTCAACTCCGTGACGGATTCGGAGAAGAAAGCAACAATCGACACGCTCATCAAAGCCTCGGGCGACAACGTCGGCGGCATCGTCGGCAACAGCGAGGCAGGCGGTGAAGTCAATATCGTCAAAGGCACGATCGTCAACGCAGGTCAAGTCGCAGGCACCAACAATATCGGCGGCATTATCGGCTACAGCGACGGTACGCTTTCAACAGGCGGCAGCATTTACGATACCACTCTTGAAATCACCAACGAAGGCAAAGTCACAGGCAGCGGCGATTTCGTCGGCGGCGTTATCGGCAAACTCAACAACGGTCAAATCGCAGGCAGGTTTGTCAACAAGGGCAACGTCACGGGCAGAGATTACGTCGGCGGTTCAATCGGCTACGTCGCAAAAGCCGCGCAGATAATATCGACGGGCGGCAGCAAGACCGAGTTTACCAACGAGGCTGTTGCAATCCTCTCGAGATACGACGCTCTCGTAGCGGCAGACGACACCGTAGCGGACGATTCCAAGTTCAACGTCAAAGGCAGAAACTACGTCGGCGGTTCAATCGGCATGTTGTTCGGTTGGTCCATCGGCAATGAAGATTACAAAGTCGTGTTTACCTCCAAAGGCACCGTGGACGGCGACAAATACGTCGGCGGTTCAATCGGCGTTCTCGCAGGAAGAACGGAATACACCGACTTCATCAGCGAAGGCGAGATGACAAACGTCAGCGCAACCACGGCAGTCGGCGGCTCCGTCGGCTTTATCGGCGTACCCAATCCGCTTACCGACAAAGGCGGCGGAAGTCTGACGGCAAAAGACGTTGATATCGTCGTTTCCAACACTCACTTCGAGGCAAACGGCACATTGACGCTTATCGGCACGGAAGGCAAGCCCTCTGACGTCGGTGAGTACGTATGGGGCGGCATCGGCGGCGCAATCGGCGCAATCGGCAACGCAGACGACAACCTCTTTGACAACTCCGATCCCGACAACAACAGATGGACAAACAACACCTATTACGCCAGCGGCAACGTCACGGCGGAAGGTTTCTATCACGTCGGCGGTATCGTCGGTCTTATCAAGGCTGACAACATCACCATTTCCAACATGCTCGCATACGACACCAAAGTCACGGGCGGCAAGAACGTCGGCGGCATCGTGGGCGCAACCACAGGCGCAAATACGGTCATCAATTCCGCATTCAGTATCAGCACCAAAGCAGGCGGCGGCATTTTCACCGCACCTCAAGGAAATGCAGGCGGTATTATCGGTCTTGCTCGAGACGACACCGTTGCAAGCACTTCCTATTGGGTAAAAGGCTACACCAATGCAGAACTTGCAGGCTCCAGCGTAACCAACCTCAAGACCACGCTCGGCAGATACACGCTCGCATACGAGTCGTTCACCGTCACCGAAAACGGCGAGTCGAGAACGGTCACCGTCGTGTTCACCAAGGAACTTATCGGCACGGGCGCAACCACCACGGATGTCTCGACAAGCGACGACACCACTACGGGCGACGATACTACTGGCGACGAAGAAGTGGCAATTTATCCCACTCCGTACGCCTATTACGAGTCCGTCGGCACGCACGCCGTCGAGATATATAACGGCACGAAGGTAACGTACACCATAAGCGAGGAAGAGGCTACCGAAAACGGCTATACGCTTATCAAGGACACCGACACGTGGCAGCAATACTTCGACATGACGTTCGGCACGGACAAAGACGGCAAATCCAAAATAACCTATCAAAAGGACGTCGGCGCATGGGTTGAAGAGACTTCCAACTGGAAGGAATATTCCACAGGCACGCAGCAAACGGGCTGGTATTTCGTCTATGCCAACGACCAAAGCGGCGAGGGTAGTTCAATCGGCACGATCAGCGCAGTACATACCACTTCCACTGCAGACGGATATTCCGACTTGTGGTACTGGAAACGTATCGCCAACGCATATACGATGTCCGAGCGCAACGCCGGTTACGACGACGACACCAAGGCAAACAGCCCGTATCTTACAAATCCGCTTTCTTCCGCAATCGTTCGTGAAATCACAAAGGGCGAAACAGCCGCCGACGACACCGTCTCCACGGTTCCGCACAACGGCACGCTCTACGCCACGGCAACCGCTGCAGACTTTAAGAACAACGCAAGCGCAAGCGGTTACTATATGTACATCGCCTCATCCGGCTCAACCAAGCCTACCTCGGTCTATTACAAAGCCGAAGGCGACGCCAACGGCAAATTCTTCATTCAAGCCGAGGGCGGAGTATCCCAAAACGTCGCCGTGTATTACCGTTCCATCGCAATGGGCAGCGCGCTCACCTACAACGGCTACGAACGTTACGCACCTATCAGCCTGTCCGGCGACATCGAATACAGCGCAACTATCAAGACTGACGAAAATAATAAGAATAAGTATCTCTATAATACAATCAATAAAGATACAACCGTAACTCCGAGAATTCCGAAATCGGAACCGTATTACACCACCGTCAACGTCTATTACTTTGACGATGCAGGCGAGCCGTACATTGTCGGCGGTATCAAAGACGGCGCATGGAAGATAAACCAAAGAAAGCTCACCTTCAGCGCAACCGACGTCAACGGCAAAGTTTACGGTGATGAGGACATTGAGACGACCATCACAATCACGGATATCGCACTTGCGGATATGAACAATATCGAGTTTACGTTGACAATCGAAGGTCTAAGCACACCTATTACCATAGACCTCAAAAACGGCGCGAAATTCGACGAAAACCAAGGCGTAACCTTCAGTGCGGTGACCGTTTTCCAAACTTCCGAAGTGAAACTCAAAGGCAACGATACCAAGTACATTATCAGGAGTCTTTCGACAAACGATCGCGAAACAGGAAAACTCACGTTCAACATCAAGTTCAAGAATGCGAAGAACTACAAGTTGTCTGTTGGCTTGAAATCTACCGAACCGAGCAAGTATTACACGCTTCAGGATGCAAAAAAAGAAATCAACGTCGAGAAAAAAGAACTCGATATAAAGCTTGTAAATGGTACGAAAGCGGTAGTTTTCGACAACCAAACGCACGGTATCAGCTGGGAAGTCACGGGCTTTGTGTATGGTGAAAACTTGAACGACATCGCGTCGCTATCTCCCAAGATTTATGCCGACGTCGATGGAGATACGAACGTTTACACAACGTCGTTGATTGCAAACGGTGTGTTTGCAAAATCTATTGGGATAAATACATCTTCAAGCGGAAGAACGAGTAGCATTGGCGTAGAAGTAACGCCTGAAACGAACTTTATCAAGTTGACGGGCGCAAAACTAAAGGGTGAGTATTATCTTGCATTTGACAAGCGAGAGGCAGACGACTGCAACTACAAATTTAAAACTGACAATGACAAGGTAAGCGACAAACTTATAATCTCTGACAACATGTTGACGGTGAAATGGGGCAGCGAGACGGGACATGAATATAACAGGGAAGTCGGCACTATCACCGCAACCGTAACGGCAAAAGACCAGATTAACAACTTGGCAGATTTTGTGAAGGAATACTTTGTTATCACAGGAGAAGTCGATGTAGCAGATTATAGCACGATAACCGATAAAACGGTAGTTAAGATAACGTTTAAAACAAAGAGTTATAATGCCGACACATATAAGGTTACTCTCAACAAGTCTGACAAGATTTTGGAAATCGACTGCAACTTTACGATACAAGATAAGGTTAACACAAAGACATATGAGATTACTCCGCTCGAGTTGAAGTTTACGCATACAATGCTGGACGGCAAAAACTCGTTCGTGTACAACTCATATCATCAAGGTCTTATGAGCGTCACGGTTACAAATATTTTGGATAAAGATACCGTGTGGCTAGGCATAAAAATCACAGGCAAAACTGCCATCACGATTGCACAAAAAGGTAAAACTAGCACCGACAAGACGATAACGATAACCAACGATAAAAAATACACGAAGGGTACGATTGATGTCGGAAGTTACAGCGCAAATGTAACGCTCGGCTCAACAGATGCATCCAAAAACTACAAATTGCCGACGAATTGCAATTATTCGTGGGAAATAACCAAGAAATCGCTCAAAATAAGCGGCTTGGCTGCACAAAACGTCACATACGACGGACAAGCGCATAGACCAAGCCCCAAATTGGACGGTGCAGACAGCGGCAAAGACGGGGTTTACACGCTTGGTCAAGACACGATTGAAATCAACTATACGTCAGGCGAATTGTCAAAGCAATCGTTCGTGAATGCCGAAACTTATACTATATCTATCAATACCAATCAAAAAGTCGTTGCAAAGCGTGGCAATGTGGATGCAAGCGGCAACTATGATACGACGATAGAGGGTTCGAACAAAACGACGTTCACAATCAAACCTCGTGAAATCAATCTCGCTTGGACTTCAAATGCGTTTGTTTATGATAAAAATAAAACCGTGGGACAAACGATTGCAAGCGTCACGGCGGATGACAACACGTCATTTAGACGTATTTCTTCCTCCACAACAGCCGCAGCGTTCTATGGCTATGCAGGCAAAGATACGATAACGTTCACAGTCAGCGGCGCGCAAAGAGATGCTGGCACATGGCAAATGAAGGCCTCGATCGATAGCGTAACCGGCACAAATGCCGACGGAACAACCGAATCGAATATAAAAAACTACAAGTTAATAGAAAGCAGCAGAAGTTGCGAGTACACCATTGACCAACTCAAAGTGTCCGTCAAGTATTCAAGCGGACGTATTGCCGATAAGGTGTATGACGCAACCAATGTCGTGAAAGATTTGAGCGGCTTGACGTTTGCGATTTCCTCTTCGAACGGAACGTACAGACCGAGTTTCAGCGACGTTTACAGAGTGACTTCTGCGTATTATCAATCTTCGGATGTCGGCGATTGGCAATTGACGTTGACATACGAGTTTATAGGCGGAGTCAACTACATCCAAGAGGGCGATTTGAGTGAAACTACAGCCTCTGCAGTCGGCACAATCACGCCTGCGACGATAACAATCAAACTCGACAGATTGAGAAACGGCAGAGCGACGAGGACGTTTGCGGAAGGCAGCAATGGCATCAACGTCTATTACGGCGGCGCAAACGGCGCAGTCAACGGACAACGCAACAACAGAAGTGCTACCTACCGTCTCGGCGAAGGCTTTACGATCAGCGGTTTCCCGAGTGCAGAAACAGACGGCGTTGTCAAAGTCCTTGCAAAATACGTCGAAGTAGGCGACAATAGAGCGTTGTTTGACGGATATGTCAACTACATCTATGACGACGGCTCAGGATTTGTCAAAGGAACTGCGACGAGCGATTATGTGGTGCGATACAACCTGTACAAGGCACTTGAATTTAGCATCAAGGATGCCACATCAGCACAAAAAGCGCAGAACTACAATTTCAAAGTAGTTGATGACAGCAAAAATAGCATCACGGGCGATTCTGAGGCTCAACTCGGCACAGCCGACAAGTCTTTGAGAGTTTATGACCAAAACGACCAAAATAACGAGAACGTCGGCGGTCAAAAAATCACCATCGAAATCACGGTCAAGACCTACAAGATTAAGTATGGCAACACCACGCAAAGCTACGCCAACTCCGACGGTTCCTACAACACCAAATGGGAAGAAGTAAAGGCAATTGATTTGCCGACGGGCATTCAAGTGGAAGTCAAGAACGGTTGGATGACCGAAAACGGACAACCCGACGGCACGCCCAAGATCTACAAGCAATACACGGTCATCAGAGGTCGTGCAAACAGCACGGAATTGTCTGCGTCCGTAACAGGCACCAATGGCAAACAACTCAACTACAATATGACCAACCAACCAGTTCTCACGATAGGCTACTTTGTGGAAGAGAACAACGACGTTTTTGAAATCGGCTCGCTCTCATCCTTGCTCATAGCTTCGTATTACTGGTGGGTGAGTGCCAACAGTGGCAATCCCGAGTTCAACCAAGTCATCAACACCACGGTCACGTGGAATACGTTGATAAGCGATGTGGAATACGAAAACAACGCAACGTTCGTTATCCCGAGCGGCGCACCCGTGCCACCCGAAGATGCAAACGTGACGACGTGGGACGGATACTTTGTATGGCTCGAAAGCCAAGGTATCACGGTATTCCTCAACGAAAACGAGAACAACACTTGGGGTTATTACACCACGACCACAGGCGCAGGCGAAGTGAAGAAGTACTCTTCATTCAAGCAAATCCGCGACATCAACGGCACATTCACGCAGTCGGATATCGAGATGCTTGACGGTTTCTTCCAAGTCTATGACGTTGAAAACGACAAGTATATCGCAAAGAAATGGGGCTATGGCGGTGATGGTTTTATCACCAACTTCCTCAAAGTCGGCGTAGGCAACGTTGCCGTGGCAATCGGAAGTATCTTC
>DBJV01000074.1:8431-12609 GCA_002297185.1 Christensenella sp. UBA767 | reverse complement strand
CGGCTTTACGGGTGCTTACGACGGCGGCGGTTACGTCATCGAATACTTCAATATTATGAGTTTCGACGGCGCAGAAAACGTCGGTATGTTCGACGTACTCGGCATCACCGCAAACGTCAAGAACTTGCACCTCAGGAACTTCACAATCAACGCCAATGCAGGCAACGTCGGCGGCATCGCAGGCAAGGCTCTCGCAGGTGAAAACGTGATAGAAAACGTGTCGTGGCACGGTACCATTTCAATGAGCGGCAGCGGCAACGTGGGCGGCTTGATGGGCTTGTCTGCAAGGCCGATAAACAAGGCAATCGCACTCGGCACAATCAATGCAAAAGGCGGCAATATCGGCGGTCTAATCGGCTCGATTGCCCAAGATGCAACAATTACGATTAGCAACGCGGTGTCCTTCGTCTATATCGATGCAACGGGCAACGTCGGCGCAGTTTCTGCCTCATCGAGCGGCGCAACGGCAACCAACGTGTTCTATCTTGCAAATTCCGCATGGTCTCGCTCGAGCGGCACTCTTGCGGTATCCAACGGCACGTACGGCACGGCAAAGACCTACACGGAATTGATGAATGGCTCTATAAGCGGTTATTCGGTAAGCGGAAGAGAATATTATCGTTACGCAGACACCAAACTCGGCGGAGATTTCGATATGCTTGACGATTTCAGTTACGGAACGCAGACTGCCGAGAACGTTCAAAATATGAATGCAAGACAGAGCTTGCGCCTCAAAGATATCGTTGATGTGTATATGCTCATGTACGACATCAAAGAAACGAGCGTAACGGTGGATTCCAAGACTATCAAGGTCTATACGATATCTTCCACAAGTTGGCTTGTCGGCGACAAACACGGCACAGACGGAGACGAAATCGTGATAAGCAACAGACAACAAGTCGCACTCCTCCGCGAGTTGAGATTTGCCTCATTCATCCTCACGGCAGACGTCGTTGCAACGGTTACAAGTTCGAGTGAATATGCTTACAGCGGCGCGTTCTTCGGCAACGTTACGGTGGAGAAGGACAAGTCTTACACAATCGATTTCGGCTTGGGCAAGAGAGCTTTCGAGGCTCTTGCGAGCGGAAGTAGCGTGCCTTACAAGCAAAACGCATAAAAATTATAGAAAAATCAAATAAAACACGCCGATATATTGTATTTATTAATATATAATATATCGGTGGCGCGCGAGCGCGCCACGCACAAAGGATAGGAAAACTTCAAAATGGACAATTCTGCACGCAGAAAACTTACAATCAAAATGGTGTTCGGCATCGCAATACCTCTTTTGATTATGGTCGTTACCTTGGTTATGGTAGGGGCGTCTTTTGCGTGGTTTTCGGATGCCAAAGAAGTGACTATCACCACCATAACGATGGAGACTGCGCAAGCATACACCATTGATTTTTCTTTGCTCAGCGGCGATTTCTTTGAAAACATGAAGTACGCAGGGCAGACCGCAATCGCAAAAGACGGCGGTATTATATCCGATTCCAAGTGCGTAAACAACCCCGGCAACGAAAGCAACCGTGCGTTCAGTTTCGTCAACGTCATATCTTTAAGCACGGCAGGCAAGTATGTTGATTTCACCCTCAACATCGACGGCGCATTGATCACCAAAGATGCCGGGAAGAACACGATGCGCGATTACACGAGCGATCCCGAGAACATCCAATACGCTTTCACGTGGTTTTTCAAAGAGCATACCACGGGAACGACCACCAATTTCACAGGTTCGGAAACGGCAAAAACTCAAAAGTATTTGCCCATTTCCACCAAAAACGAAACTCTTTACACGCCTTACGGAAAGATCTTGTTTGACCAAAACGGCTATGCAATTAGCGTAAACGGCAGCGACATGTATCTTACGACAGACGGAGCAGAGAAGAGCGTTTCCGAACTTAGCGTGCTTGACGCAGAACAAAAAATAGTTGCGTTCAGTTCCTCCGCCAACGAAAACGGTATGTACGATTTCTACATCGTTTTCGCACCCGAAAAACTTTTCTGGTCTCAATACTTCAAAGGCGACCTCAACGAAGTCACGGATGAGAGCGGCACCGTTACCGGTTATACGGATAAACACACTCTAACTACGCTTTATGCGCCCGAAATCGCGAACGGCTTTGACACAAAGACCATAACGGGCAATTTGGGAAATCAAATGTATTACTCCGGCATGGACTATCTCGGTGCGACGTTCAGTTTCTCCGCAACCATCAACGTACTCAAGTTGGACGAGAAGGAGGGCGCGTGATATGAACAAAACCAAGCGTACTCTCATCGTATCCTCCGTCGTCATGGCGCTCGTACTCGTCGTGACCGTCGTCAGCGTAACTGCGGCGTGGTTTAGCAACGTTGCAAGCAGCAAAGAGGACAAATTCACAATCGACTCCACAACATTGCAAGAGAGCGCAAACATCACAATCAGCGACAACAGTATAAGCGGTTCCAACAATTCGGCTTGGCCTGCGGTACTCAATCCGGGTACGGCACTTGCAAGCGGACAACTTCCGCGCGGAAAGGAACTCAAGAATACAAGCGCAAACGTCGCCGTTGCGGCAAAAACGGCAGTATTCTATTTCCCGATCAACTTCATCGGCTCTTCGGATTTTGAAAACGGAAAGTCCATTGACGGTCGCAGATCGCTTATGCTCAAACTCGACAGCGCAAAACTCGCAAGTATAAGCGAAAACGGCGAAACGATTGCCGATAATACGGATTATAAGAGCAATTTCAACGTCGAAATGAGCCTCGTCACACTCTCTGAGGACAAAAAGACCGCAACCGAAATCAAACTTGACGATATATATTCCGACGCATTGTCCGGCTCCGACGTGTATTATTATCAAAAGACTGAGGACGACACGGCAAACGGCGAACCCTGCGACGAGTTCTATATGCTCATCATCCCAGGTGAAGAGTATTACGTCAAAGCAACCATCTATTTTAACGAGGTTGACGAGCAGTATGACGATTTGCTTTATCTGAAAAACAAAACGCTCAAATTCGCCTTTACGCTCACCACCAAAATGCCGACCGACGTAAACATCCGCGCCCACAAACCAACGCCGACTACCAATCCATAAAACGACAGTTTAGATGTCAAAAAATATGTGTTTGTGGATATCTCAAACGGACGGATTGAAAACTAAAAACTTAAAACCGATATCCTATCGAATATGCGGTTAGATATCACAAAACCAACGGAACAAAAGCCGCAAAACGAAAATGAAAAAGACTTACAAACTCGCATTGACAATAGCATCATTCGTGCTTATAGCCATCGCCGTTACGACGATGGGCGTGTCCTATGCGGTTTGGACGTCCAACGAAGGCGCAGGCACGGGAGGTACGACAACGGTTTCACCATCGGTCACCCCGTATCAAAATTACGTTTGGGCAAAGTATTTCGGCTTTGAAATAATAAATGAAGAAAAGAACGAAGTCGCCGTGACAGAATTCTATTCCGAAGTTTTCAATGCCGATACACAAGATATTGGCAGCATCGGCATCAATTTGCAGGACGTTTATATTCCCGACGAATTTTGGGTGAAGTCCGACGGTACGAGAATTTACACCTTGTCCGAGAAAAACGCTCTTGCCAAAGACGATGTCACCACTTATTACGTCACAAAAATAACCAACCGCGTTTTCAAGGACTCAACCCTTCGCGAATTACCAGTAACGGTATATATCCCCGAACACGTCACGTCCATTGCGACAGGTGCATTTACCGCCTTGCCCAATCTTGAAAAAGTGGTGCTTTACAACAATAATACGCTCACCATTGACTACGGCGCGTTCGTCAATTGTTCCAAACTTTCCGCCATCCAAAAATCCGGCACAGGCGACGTAACCCTCACCACCGGCGCCATCCTCGGCTGCGCAACCTCTTCAATCACCTAAAGTTAAAAACATTTTGCCTATTTTGCAATCAACATTTGACACAAGCGCAATCTCTTGCTATACTAATTAGGCTTGATACAAGATTTGTGTTTCGAAAAATACATGGAAGCGTATCGAAGCGGTCATAACGAGGCGAGCGCAAGCGTGTCTTGAGAAATAGCGAAGCGAGCAAGTTTACTTGCGGTAGCGCAGCGTCAAACCGTTTGGACAAACGGTTGTCACAAAAAAGAAACATTGCTTCATTAATTACTTGGAAGCGTATCGAAGCGGTC
>DBJV01000074.1:4618-8287 GCA_002297185.1 Christensenella sp. UBA767 | reverse complement strand
AGGATGAGGTCACCAGTTCAAGTCTGGTCATCAGCTCCAAAATCCGTGAATGAGAATTCACGGATTTTTTTATATCTTCGTTTGTCTCTGTATTTTCTTGTAGTTATAAGTTATTTCATAATTCGACACGGAAAAAATATTTTTTGCATTTTAACTTAATATGTTATATAATATTACCAATAAAACAATAAAAAGGTTCAACCTTATGAAAAATTTGAGAAAAAGCTTAGTGCTAATTCTTGTATTCGTGCTTGTGCTGGCGATGTTTGTCGCGTGCAATAAAGACGGTGATCAAGGTTCAGGCGGCAACGCAGGTCAAGGCGGACAAGGTGGCGGACAGCAAGGCGGAGGCGGCCAAGTCTCGTATTTTGACTACGACCTTTCCGAGGTTTTTGCCAAGTACGCAGAGTCTGACGATTGGAATTTCAAGGTGCAGTACGACCTCTACGTTTACGATTTGAGCGTGCCTAACAGTTCGGTAACTTACGGATATAAGACCTGCTACGACATGTCCTACACATATACGGCGTACGGTGAAGAGCGCACCGATTATTATGTGGATTATTCCACCTATTACGAGGACAACGGCAACGGCACTTACACAAAGCATGACTCCAATTCCGCCGATTACGCCTCATTGGTTCAAGCGATAGAAAGTCAACTGATATATGTTGATACGCTCTCAAAGCATGAGTTTGTCCATTTCGACCTTTCCGCCGCAGACATAGGCTCTTTGGGCGAGCAACAAAAGTTCAACCAGTATTACGCCAAAAAGTCGCAAGAGTTCGGCGAGAGCGTTTTCGGCAAGGATACCATTGATGGTATTGAATGGGACAGAGTCGAATTGCATCTCAAAGACGAAAACATCGAAAGAATAGTTGCGACGGGCGCGGTGAAATACCAAGAAAACGGACACGACGCAAGTTGCGATTATAAGATAGAAATAAAGTTTTCGGATTTCGGCAATGTTGATTTTGACGTCGATACCTTGTCGATTTGGGATGCAAAAACGCTGCGCTCGCAAATGAAAACGTGGCTTTCGTCAAACCCCGAGTACGACCAAGCATTGCCTTTGCAATCCATAGGCGATTATCATTGCCTCGTCGTCCCAGTTCAGTTTACAGACAACGACAAGTTTACCTCTGCAGAACTCAATAAACTCGAAAAAGCTTTCAACGGCACACCTGCGGATACGGGTTGGCAAAGCGTCAATTCGTATTATCAAACCTCGTCGTACGGAAGGCTCAATATGACTTTTGACGTCCAAAAAACGTTTACCGCACCTCAAAAGTCGTCTTATTACGAGAATTACAGCAAAAATATCGTTTACGGCGGTGAAACCGTTTCAAAAACAGGTGCCGACTTGTTGTTTGAACAAGTAATCTCATGGCTTGCGCCTACTATTGATTTAACCAAATACGACAACGACGGCAACGGCGTATTGGACGGAATTTGGATGATTTACTCAACGGATATCGACTACGACAACGCCGATTTTTATTGGGCATACGTCACGCAATATATGATCCCGGATGACGACACGACGACGTATGACGGTCTTACGCTCGGCTCATATCTCTTTGCAGGTATTGATTTCACCGATGAATTTACAGGCAATTCCAACGATCCGTATTATGCGGAATACGTTATAGACGGTCTCAAAATCAACGCGTCCACGTATATCCACGAAACAGGTCACTTGCTCGGTCTTGACGATTATTACGATTACGATGTCGAAAAGGGCAGCCTCGGCGGTCTCGGCGGCGCGGATATGATGGACAACACGGTTGGCGATCACAACGCATATTCCAAAATGTTGCTCGGATGGGTTGCGCCTACAATCATAACGAAATCTCAAACGATTACGATAAGCAGTTTTGAATCGAGCGGAAATTGCTTGCTCATCGCGCTTGACGGAGGCAATTCAAATTTCAGCGAATACTTGATTATTGATTTGTACGCAAACACAGGGCTTAACGCCGCGCACGCAAATCAATATAACAGTTATTTATACTACGATTACGACACCAAATACGGCGCACCGTACGGCGTAAGAATTTATCACGTTTCGTCCGATATAAACGATCCCTACAGCGATGACCACTGGTCGTTTACCACCAATAATAACACGTACAGCGATATTCCGCTTATAGAGTATGTCAGAGCGGGCGGCAAATCGGGCTATGAGTTGGAATATGATTCGGATTATAAAGAGTACTACAAAGAATACGGTGATGCCACGGATTTGTGGCAAGCAGGGCAAAAACTCAGCACCGTGTTCCCCAATTATGCAAGAAACGACAACAAGAAAGTCAATTTCGACATCGAGATCGTCAGCGTAAGCGCAACCAGCGCAACCATAACGATCACGTTTACGGCATAATTTATTCTCAAAAAGCAGGCGAGGGTGCAACAAAGCACTCTCGCTTTTAATATTGCGCATATATGCATATGAGAACACTCAAATAATCAAGTGCGCAATCGTACATTTGTACAAAAAATTCAACGGCGGTGTTTACTATCTCAAAAATATGTGTTATAATCGCAATATTAAATTGATAAGGTGAAAAATGAAAATTCAACGTAATGTTTTTTCAAGACAGGATGCAGACGGCGTTGACGTTTTGTTGACGGACGCACCCGAAGTCAAAGACACAATCAAAAAGCACAAAAAAACCGTGAAAAATGCGGTTATCTGGTCTATCGTCGGCACACTTTTGTTCGTGCTTATTCTCAACGTGATTATTCTTCCGCTCACTGGCGGTTGCGCACGCGTCGAGCATATCGAAAAATACACGGGCAGCAACAAATACATCACGTTCAGCTCGGAGGGCGGACTTTTGCTTTCCGCGCACAGAGCAGGCGGCGTGTTGGAGCCGGAAGAAACCATGGCAGCGTTCAAGCAATGTATGGAGCAAGCAAAGAACGAAAACTACAAAGTCGATGTTCTCGAGTTTGACTTGCACCTCACCAAAGACGACGTTCTCGTACTCATGCACGACCACGAAATCGACCGCACTTCCAACGGCACGGGCAAAATCTGCGATATGACTCTTGCCGAACTCAAAACCTACAATTTCGGCTACAACTTCCAGACCACCGACGGCGTTTACAAATATCGCGCCAAAGAGGGAGACGACCTCAAAGACGTACGTATCGCAACGCTTGAAGAGATTTTGACCTACGTTGAAACCGTCGCACGCCCCGACAAATCTATGCAATACGTCATCGAAATCAAAGACGGCGACGAGGTAGGCAAGCGTGCTATGAACAAACTCTATCGCATGATGGACAAGTTTGACATTATTGACCGCACCGTATTCGGCACGTTCCAATGCGAAATCAGCAAGTACGTCGATGAGTGCAACGCCAACGGTGCATTCGAAAAAGAAGTCGTGCGCTCCGCAGGTATCACCGAAGTCCTCGATTTCTACTATGCCTTCCTCTACGGAAACACCAAAGCAAAATTCAATTTCAAAGTCCTCCAAATTCCCATGGGATTCAACGGGTTCTTTGACCTTTCCACCAAGGAATTTATCGACTTTGCGCACTCTCTCGACATCGCCGTCCAATACTGGACCATCAACGATCCCGCCGACGTCGCCAAGTTGCAAGCGAATGGGGCGGATTGTATTATGACTGATGACCCCAAGATGGCTTATTCCGTGC
>DBJV01000074.1:0-4582 GCA_002297185.1 Christensenella sp. UBA767 | reverse complement strand
CACTTCGTTCCTTACAAAGCCACTTGTACATCAACTCACGTACGCTTAGTACGTTAGGGTTGCTGTCCAAGTGGCTTTTCCTTGTTCTTTATCTAAATAGCGCGGAATAAGAGATAAATAAACGCACTATTTAGCGAATAATTTCGGCAGAGCCGTCCGATTGTCAACTCATTTGCGATTAGTAAATTAGGGTTGCCTCTCGGACGGCTCTTTCTTGTTCTTCATCTAAATTGAACGATTAAGAACGATTGATTAAGTTAGTGTAATATATGGAATATTCCATATGTCATTGCGAGGAACGAAGTGACGTGGCAATCTAGGCGTTAGCCGCTCTTTCAAATATTCCGCAACTCGCACAAAGTGCGAATATCACTTTTGGCGCAAGCCAAAAATATCACTTGCGCTTTGCGCAAATATCACTGCGCCTACGGCGCAATATCACTTAAAAAACTCAATAAAAAAGCACTTGCAGTCGCAAATGCTTTTTTGCTTTAAGTGGTTATTTCTTTTTATTTTTTTCTTTTCCAAGTCCTTTGATAAATCTGCGGAAACCGCCTTTTCTGCCGTTGAGCATATCTACGAGACCGTCGAGGGCGCGTTGATTGATGATGCCCATTGACCAAGCAGCAATCGTGCGGTAGGGCATGTCCTTGACGGAGTTGGTGAGCATTTCAGGATTTTCGGAGGAGAGTGCGACGAGATTGACTGCGCCGACTGCGAGATTGTACATAAACTTGCCGAATCTTGAAATTCTGCATTGACCGATTGTATTATTTGCGGTCAATTCGCCTTTTTCGAACGGTTTATTCTCAATCATCTTTTCGCCGTAAAGTGCCTCAAATTGCTCGACGGGGATATCTTTTGCGTTTGCGATATCGTAGTAGCAAGGTGCGACTGCTTTATAATCGGGGATAGGTGCGTCGGGATTTTTGGAAGTTACGTTCAACGTGCCTTCCAACTTGATATCACGGGAGCTTGCGCCCACGAGAATGCGGAAATCACCGCTTTCGACGTGCCAATCGTTGATTGATACGTTGTAGTATGCAAACGCACGAGAATCGAGCGAGATGCTCACTTCTTTCTCTTCACCCGGTTGCAAGAACACTTTTTTGAATCCTTTGAGTTCTTTTTCGGGGCGATAGAGCGTGCTTTCAACGTCTGCAACGTACAATTGTGCGATTTCTGCGCCTGCAACTTTGCCCGTGTTCTTAATTTTGAACGTTACTGTGAATTCGTCGCCTTCGTTGATGTTGTCCGCACTCAATTTGAGGTCGGAGTATTCAAATGTGGTGTAACTCAAACCGTAACCGAACGGATATTTGACAGCCTTTTTCGCCGTGTCGTAATAGCGGTATCCGACGTAAACGCCTTCGCGATATTCCACCGTGCGCGGACCCATACGGAAGTATTTTGCGCCGATATAATCGCTTTCGTTGACGGGGAAGGTTTCTGCAAGTTTGCCCGAAGGATTGACCTTGCCGTAGATGAGGTTGTATGCCGCCTCGCCGCCTGCTTGACCGCCGAGATAGAGGTTGAGTATGCCTTTGACCTTCTTGTCCCAATCGCCGATTTCAACGGGTGAACCGCAAGAAAGCACGACGATAACGTTTTTGTTGACCTTCAAAATCTCGTTGATGAGGGTAACGTGCGAAGAGGGCATCTTGATGTGGCTACGGTCGTAACCTTCAGATTCAAATGCGTCCGTAAGACCGATAAACAAGAGAACAGCGTCTTTGCCTTTTGCCGTCTTGACCGCTTGCTTTATGAGGCTCTTTTTGTAGCCTTCGCCTTTGAGAGTGTATCCGTCTGCATAGGCGTATTTTTGACCTGCTTTATCCAAAGCGTCCGTAAACGACGTGATTTTGGTGGGGAGAATGTGGCTCGAACCACCGCCTTGATAGCGGAGTTTCTTTGCAAGTTTGCCGATGACTGCGATGTTTTGGTTTGCATTCAAGGGGAGTGCGCCGTCGTTTTTGAGGAGAACCGCGCCGCCTTCTGCCGCACGTCTTGCGATTGCGTTGTGTTCTTCGATATCAAACTTAACGCCCTTGACCTCGCGCACGGTGTTTTCGTATGCAAATCTGATGAGGCGCAGCACCACTTTGTCGATGTCCTCAACTGTGAGAGTGCCGTCCTCGAGTGCTTTATATACGCCGGGATCGCTCATGCCTTTGTTGCCGGGCATTTCGAGATCCATACCTGCTTTTACGCCTTCGGAGCGGTTGTTTACTGCGCCCCAGTCGCTCACTACGATGCCTTTGAATCCCCATTCGTCACGCAATACGTCGGTGAGGAAACGCTTGTAATCGCTGAGGTACGTGCCGTTGAGACGGTTGTATGAACACATAACAGTGGTGGGTTGCTCCGTCTTGACGATATGCTCGAATGCAGGCATATAAATTTCACGCAAAGTACGCTCGTCAACCACGGAGTTGATGGTCATTCTTATGTATTCTTGGTTGTTTGCAAGGAAATGTTTGAGGGACGTTCCGACGTTTTTGCTTTGCACGCCGTGTACCCACGCCGCACCCATACGACCTGCAAGGAAGGGATCTTCGGAGAAGTATTCGAAGTTTCTTCCGCAAAGAGGGCTGCGTTTGATGTTTACGCCCGGTCCGAGAACGGTGGAAACACCCAAAGATTGCGCCTCGACTGCGATTGCCGCGCCGACTTCTTGTTCAAGTTCAACGTCCCAGCTGGATGCCGACGTAACGGCTCCCGGGAAACAAGTTGCAGGCTCCGGCGTTTGCATGATGTTTACGCCGCCCGACATTTTTTCACGGCGCATACCGTTTGGACCGTCGCTTGTACGCACGGCAGGGATGTCGATGTCGTCTCTCTTGATGGGTTGCGTAAGCCACGTTGTAGAGCCTGAAAGCATTTGTACTTTCTCTTCCAGCGTAAGCTTTGCAAGAATATACTTATAATCCTTCTCGTTCATAATTTCCTCCGAGTATTTATATTTAAGTTTTTATAGAGCATTTGCTCCAATGTTTTATATTTTTTATAGAGCAATTACTCTAATATATCTAAAGTTTTGTATAGAATATATATTCTAATATCTTATATTGCTATCTTTATATAGAATAATTATCCTTATATTCCATTATACCATGTCAAATAGCCTCTTTCAAGTATGATTTTGTCTGCTTGCTGTTGTTTTTTTGAAAACATGCTTTTATCGTCCAAAGTTGCACATAATAGTATGTTTTTTCATTGCTATTTGAATTATTTGCATCAAGACATATGTGCCGTTTTTTTGCGAAAATGTGTACTATTTACTACGTTTTTTTGCCTTTGTTATTTATTGAGTTTTGCCTTGTCGCGAGCGGAGAAAGGAAGGTCGTTGTTGATGTAAGTTTGCCAGACGTTGATGCGGTCGTCCTCGTCTATTTGGCGGAGAACTCGGCAGGGATTGCCGACTGCGATGCAGCCTGCTGGGATATCGCGAGTGACCACACTTCCTGCACCGATTACAGAGCCTTCGCCTATGGTTACGCCACCGCAAATGACTACGTTTGAGGCTATCCATGCATTCTTCTTTATGGTGACGGGTTTTGAGTATTCAAGGTCGTGATAACCGTCCGGATAGTGGGCATTTTGGCGTTCTTCCGCAATAAAAGGATGGCAAGGAGTGGCGATTGTGACGTTTGCGCCAAGCCAAACTCCGTCCTCTAAAGTGATCGGCGAGATGTCTAAAAGAGTGCATCCGTAGTTGATGAAAATGTCGTTTCCGAGGTGGATATTTACGCCGTATTCGCAATAAAACGGAGTGAACATCCAAGCCGATTTGCCTTTGGACGATGGTATGAGTTTGTTGATAAGACGCCTCTGTTTAGTGACGTTCCAGATAGGACATCTGTTGAGCCTTTGGACGAGATACATGCCTTTTGCGTGCTGCCAGAATATGTCCTTGCTTGCGGAATTGTATAGTTTGCCGCTTACCATTTTTTGCCATTCGGGCTTTGGGTTGCTCATAGGTTCACCTCTTATCAAAATTGCATAATTTATGTGTTTTTGCAAAAACTTGGTGAGCGTATTTTTTCGATTTGCAAAGTTTTTGATACGCTTTGGGGCGCGGCTTTGCAAAAGTCGGCTATTTGGTGCAATTTTTTGCTCAAAAAGTGCCGAAAAAACGCTGTTTTTTTAACAAAAATTATGTCATTTTCGCATATATTTTATGTCATTTTTAAGTTGCGTTATATCATAAAAGCGAACAAAATATCATAAAAGCGTTGTAAATTGAAAAAACCGTGATATTATTGAGGAGAGAAAGCAAAGAAAGAGGGAAGGACGAGAATTAATAATTAATAATTAATAATTAATAATTGAGGGTGGGCTTTGCCCACACCTAAACGAAAACTTATTCGGGGCGTACTTATAAACGGAATGTGCTTATTCGGAGCTGGAGGCGCAGGGCGCCGACCGCATCGAGCGCCAAGCTTGACGAAAAGTACAAGCGACTGCGCCGTGTTGTTGCGTAGCTGGCGCACAAAGCGCAGTGGCATAATGAGAGAAATGTCCCTATGCCACTGTGCTTTCTGCGCCGTGTTGTTGCGTAGCTGGCGCACAAAGCACAGTG
>DBJV01000011.1:6152-8161 GCA_002297185.1 Christensenella sp. UBA767 | reverse complement strand
CGTTTGCAATACCCTGTCGTTCTCCTCGTCCTTTATATCCTCCTCAAAGCCCTTTTTGCAGAACACGCCGAGATTGACTCGCTCGCTTACCTCGCCCTTGAAATGTCCGACGTCGGATACTACTGCAACGCCGTCTCTCAACAGTCCCTCGTATTTTGTGGGATCGAGCGGATTTTGCAGCAGCGTGCATCCGTCGAGCAGTTTTGAAAGTTCGTCAAAGAATACGCTCAGCGCATACTCGCATCCGTCGGCGAGGTAAATTCTCGCATTACGCAAGTGGTCGAAATAAGCGCTTTCGCCGCTTGGGCATATGGCGTGCGAAAACACTTTTCTATCGCCTTTTATATCGCTTTTTTCACGGCGCAAGACGTCTGCGATTTTGTATGCGTAAGCACGCACGCCGCTCTCGTCAACGTTTTGTTTTTCAAGTTGCATTTTATTGTTATAGTGACACAAAGCGGACTTTAAGTGCTGATATACGCGCGTAAAACATTGTTTTTTGAAATTCATAAGTTTTTCGACGTCCTCTCGCACGTCCTTCAATTTGTATGGTTTTAGGCTTTGCGCAAGGTCGAAAATTCGGTCTTTTACGACGGGTATATCTACGCCGCTTGCATGGGGAGAAGTGGCATCGACGACCGCTCTGTTCGTGTCTTTTATATACACTCCGTCAAGGCTGTGGGGATCGCCCGAGCAATACCAAAGTTCAATATCGTGTCCTGCTTTTTTGGCGTACTGCGCAATCTTTTTCATAAGCGTGGATTTGCCCGTGCCGGGGCCGCCTTTGAGAAGTGCCACCCTGTCTTTGCCTTTCAATTCCGCATCGTAGTTGTTCCAAAAGCCGTAACCGCTGTTGTTACCCAAAAAGTATCTTTCCATCTTTCACCTCTTTGCATACTATGTGTGGCGATATTTCTTTGGTGAATTAACTCATTTTTGAAAGTTTGCATAACATACCGTATGGAAAAGAAAAACGTAATTGTGCATCAAACGGACGAGCGTATGTTCTATCTTGCGGCTATGCTGAAAGGGGCGGCTTTCGAACGCCCTACGCACGTTTTTGCGCCCAACGTGCTTGTGGAGGCAAAGACGCTTTCCGCGGTTGAGGACGAGGCAAACGTGTTCTGCGGAAGGTGCTTGAATGAGGCTGTGGATCTTGCAAACAGCCGTGATATCAATCTGTATAAATATAACGACAGCGAGTTTTTTCATGCGGTAAATTCGCGACTTACAGCCGAGGGCGCGCTTAAAATCATGATCGAACACTCGCAAAAATCCATTGCGGATTGTTACGTATTCGTTATGGGATTCGGGCGCACGGGCGCGGCGGTGGCGAAAATTCTTGCCAAACTCGACGTGCCTTTCGATATCGCTACGACGTCGTCGGCAAGACCTGCGCATGCGTTTGCAAAACGCATTTTGCCTATGAAAAACTTTGATTTTGCGCCGTACGATATCGTGATAAATACCGTGCCGATGCCGATTGTAAGCGATAAGGAACTTATGAGCATGAAATCGGGCGCGGTGTATATCGATCTTGCATCGCAATGCGCAATCAATCTCGAATACGCCAAATATCTCGGCATCGACGCGGATATATACCCTGCTCTGCCGGCTAAAACGTGTCCGTACAGCGCGGCGAAGGCTATGTATGACTTCATTTCGGAGGTGAAAAAATGACAAAAATCGGTCTTTGTATAACAGGCTCGTTCTGCACTTTTGCCAACATCCTAAAAGTTGTAGATGAGCTTGTGGATAGCGGCTATGACGTTACGCCCGTGTTTAGTTATAACGTGTCAACGCTGGATACGCGATTTTTCAAACAATCTGATTTTGAAAATATAATCGTGCAAAAAACCGGCAAATGCCCCGTAAAAAGCATTGTCGAGGCGGAGGCGTTGACGAAATCGGGCATAGAACTGACGCTCGTTGCGCCGTGTACAGGGAATACGCTCGCAAAGATTGCGCACGGCATAACGGATACGCCCGTAACGATGGCGGTTAAGGCT
>DBJV01000011.1:0-6135 GCA_002297185.1 Christensenella sp. UBA767 | reverse complement strand
ACGAATAAGCCTGTGGTGCTGTCCGTGTCCTCAAACGACGCGCTTGGGGCAAACGCAACAAATATCGGCACGCTGCTGAATACGAAAAACATATACCTCGTGCCGTTTGGACAAGATTCGCCCGACAAAAAGCCGCATTCGCTGATTGCCGACACTTCCCTTGTGTTGCCAACCGTGCAAAAAGCGTTGCAGGGTGTGCAAATTCAGCCGATTATACTGTAAAAGTTTGCAAGTTTAAGCTCGGGCATAATTGTCCGAGTTTTTTTGTTAAAAAATAGGTTGATTTTATCCTATTTTTGTGTATAATTATAAGTGAGGTGATATGTATGACATTGGATACCAGCCAAATTATATCTATGACAGAGGCAAATCAAAACTTTTCAAGAGTAGTCAAAATCGCCGACAAGCAAGGTACGGCTGTTGTGTTTAAGAACAACAGACCAAAATATATGATTGTCAATCTTGAAACAAATCCCGTCTTTGAATTGACGGACGATGAAAGAATCGACGTTGCAGCAAGGCGTATTCTTGAAAAATACCGCCCCGCTTTTAAGAAATTGGCAGAATGATTAAATTTGACGACGACAAAGTTTTATTATTGCATCAACTAATCACGCAAGAAACCGGCGGTAGTGACGGCGTGCGTGATATGAAACTGCTCAATTCTGCGCTCGAAAGCATATATGCGACGTTCGACGGAAAAGAGTTATACCCCACCAAAGAAGAAAAAGCGGCAAGATTGGGCTTTAGTCTTATATCAAACCACGCTTTTGTTGACGGCAACAAACGAATAGGAATGTACGTTATGCTGACGTTCTTGGAGGCAAACGGAATTCACACCGACGCAGACAACGACGAAGTTGCACGTGTCGGGCTTGCCGTTGCATCTGGCGAAATGAAATACGACGAAATTCTAAACTGGATACGCAACGTTGAAAGATTTGAATAATTAAAAATCGTATAAAAAAAGCACTCGGATGAGTGCTTTTTTTTGTTAAGTATTAGTGCTTAATTATGCAACGATTTCAACTGCTGCTTTTGTGCCAACAAAGACGATGTTGCCTTTACGTACGACGTTTTGGTCATCTTCTTCTGCGCCCAAATCTTTAACACATTGTTTTGCGTCAGCAATCTTTTCGAATTTGTAAATGGTTACGTGACCTGCATCAACACCTGCGGAAAGAGAAATATCAACTTTCGTTGCGCTGACGATCCATTTGATTTTGCCTTTGTAATCATCACTCAAACCTTTGTTTGCGAGTGCTACTTCGTCGCTATCTTCATCGAAAGTAGATACTTTGTAGCCTTCTTTCTCAAGTTTCTTTTGGTAGCTGCTTGCGTTGCATGCTACGAGGCAGATGCCGAGGATTGCAACGAGTGCGATGACTGCTACGATAGCAATAACTTTTTTGTTCATAGTTCAGTATCCTCCATGGATAGATTTTTATTGTGGTTATATTATATTAAAAAAGTATTAAAATGTCAACAATTATAAATAACAATACACATGTATGGTTTTATCGGACATTTTTTACGATTTTACACATTTCGGACGATATGCACTTGCATTACTCCACACTCCTCCGCTTAGCCCTTGACGGACTCCTTCACGTTTTAGGCGAAAAGTGCTTGCATTACTCCGCGTTCTCTTTGCAAATTTCGCTTGAATTTTCGGCGATTTTTGCCTCTTGCGAATTTGGCGTCAGCCTTTCGTTGACGTATTCGGGGACGCCGCTCTCGAGGTGCTTTTCCTCTTTCCAAACTTTGAGTTGGCGGATGTACAATATCAAGCCGATTATCGTTGTGAGCGTTTCGGCGACGGGGAATGCGATCCACGTGTAGTCGAGACCTATGAACGAGAAGGCGTAGAACAGGGGCATCAAGCCGAATACTTGGCGGATGAGCGATAGGGCTATGCTCGGGACGGATTTGCCTATGGCTTGGAAGAACATGGGCAGCATGAGCGAGAATACGGCAGGGATAAAGCTCGAGCCGATTATTCTGAACGCCGTTTGACCGATTGATAGCACTTTTTCGTCCTTTGAGAACAAGCCTATAAACGTTCTCGGGAAAAATTCAAAGCAGACTATGCCGATAAGCATAAATACTGCGGTGATGAGCATTGCGTCGTTCATTACGCGTTTGGCGCGGTCGTAGTTGCGCCTAGCGTAGTTGTAACTGATTACAGGCACGATGCACGTTTGCAGACCGAACATGGGGATAAAGAAGAAGGTTTGCAGTTTGTAATACAAGCCAAGAACGGTGACTGCCTCGTCGCAGAATCCCGTAAGCACGGCGTTGAGGACGAGGATATACACGACGTACATCATTTGCATTACGATTGACGGCAAGCCGAGTTTGTAGATGCGCTTTGTGCAGTCCCATGCAATCGTGGATTTGGGGAATTTTCGACATCCCCTTATTCCGACGATTATTGCGGATACGAATTGACCGACCACGGTTGCGATTGCAGCGCCCAAAACGCCCATAGATGCAAGTTTGCCCATGCCGAAGATAAATATCCAGTCAAGCAGTATATTCGTGAGCGCGCCCGAAAGTTGCGCTATCATAGGCACGACCATGTTGCCGTGCGATTGATGTACCTTTGACCAAATTCCTTCCAAAAACGTGCCGAGCGAGCCGATGCAGACTACCATTCCGTATTGGTAGGCGTATTCGATTGCCTCGGGGGCGTTTGCCATTGCGCTGATGTAGGGTTTCATTATAAGAGCGCTTAGGCTTGCAAATATCGCCCACATAAGCACCGCAAGAATCGTGCCTGTGCCTGCCGTGTCTTTGGCTTTTTGGAATTCTCCGCGTGCGTATAGGCGCGACATGTACGTGTTGACGCCCACGCCCGTACCGACCGCAAGCGCGGTGATTATCAGTTGCAACGGATATATGACGGAAAGAGCAGTCAATCCGTGTCCGGAATACTGCCCGACGAAAAGGCTATCCACGATGTTGTACATGGACATTACCAGTTGCGACAACATCACGGGTGGCGATATTTTAAGCAAAATTTCCCAAACTTTTTCCGTTCCGAAAAACTCCGCCTCGTTTTCGATTTTCGCATGCTTTTTGAACATATTTTTCGTTATCCGCCTGCCGTTTTTATACAGCATATGGATTATACGCCAACAAAGATACAAAAGCAATCAAAACGATAAAAAATAGGCGTGTTAAAACGCCTATTTTATCTTAAATCTTCCAATTTTTTCCCTTCTGAATTTATCCAAGATTTCCACCCGTCGACTGAACTTCCGGCGACGAATTTTGCTGCGGCACTCGGTGAACCAAATTCAACATTGGTATCGAGCACATATTTGCCACCTATAATAATTATATCATTTTGTGAAAGCAACTTTTGTCTAATTGCACGCAAAGAATCTTGCAAACTGTCTCTTTCAGCACCCAATTCCGCGCCTTTCAAAACCACATATTTGCCATTTTCTATAATCATATTTGCAGTCAGTTTATTGCTATAAAACTTAAACTTGCTATCGGGTGGCAATTCGATAGTTTTTTTAGTTAATTGAGTGTTTGCCTTTTGAACACTCTTTTTTACAGTGGATACGGGCGTACTTTCAGAATATTTTATCAAATGATCACGTGTATCACTAATTTCAGCAATAGCCTCTAAAATCGAATATGCATCTTCCGGTGATAATTCAAAAAATTCACGCACGCGCGTACGACCATTTACAACCGATCTTGTTCGCAAAGACGGGTTCAATTTGTCTATAAGTCCATGCAATTTCAAGTCAGTTAATCTACTCGGTACTGTGTAATAAGCATAAACTTCAAAAGGATATGGAAGTGCATCACTACTATTTAATTGCGCAACTCTTTTTGATAAATCATCAGCATAACCAATCTTTACAAGATTTGAAAATGCTTTGTTCGTTAGGATATAAATCACTCCCATATAAATATAACCTCATTTTCTTCTTTCGTGTCTGTTACACCTATTATACAACAACTAAAACAATATATCAACAACGATTATTTTAATATATAGTCTGAATTACGAAAAAGCGCAAGAGATATCTCTTGCGCTTTTTCGTACAAAATATAGAGGTGAAAAACTGATTACAACCAATCAGCAATGGTCATTTTGTTCTTTTCTGAAATGTCACTCGCTCTTGAAAGCCCAATTTTTTCACACCATTCTCTATGCATCAAATCAAAGACTTCTTGTGACATCTCTACTGTCGATTCTACTTGTATAAGCAAGCCTTTGCTTGTATAAATCTCATCTACGGGTACGCAATCAACCCTTATGGTATTATGTAATCCATGTTCCTCAGCAAAAGTTGAGAAATCGTCTGAAAGGAATACATTGTATATTTCACAAAGTGCATCACTGTCAAATCTATCATATATATATCGTTCCAAACGCCAACTACTATCCAACATATATTTATTCGATACGATAAAATCACACAAATACTCGCGGAAATTACCATATTCGACAATTTTCACATCTTTTATTTCACTTTTGATTTCGCCTACACTTTCATACCATAAGCCCAAAGCAACCCCCGGATCTGAAACGCCATTTTTACTAAAATCAATATCAATTGGAACAAACGTCCAGAAAGAAGATGCTATTCTATTATCTGCCGTGTGTCTAATATTACCAAACACAAATTCTGTGAGTTCGTCGGAATAATAGGTATCATTTGAATCTTTATACACTTGTTTAGGCTCTTCTGCTATTTCAGACGTTTCTACCGTTACCGTCTCGGCACAATTGCTCAATCCTTCAATTCCTACGCCCAAAAATTCGGCAAGCGCTTTTATGATTTCAAGACTCTGAGGCTCACGATTTCCGCTTTCCCACGCGCTGATACTTTTGTTGTTATATTCTGCATCAATACCTTTTTCTTTTAGGAAAGCATTGAATTTTTGTGCGAATTTGCCTTGTGTGAGATGATTTTTATCTCGATACTCATAAATATAGTTGCCATTAAATGATTTACTCATTATTATTTCCTCCAGCAAAATTTCTATTATTAATTATTTACCTCTTATAAACAGTAAACAGAGAACAAGTACAATGTAAAGAATCATATTTTGTTACCTCCATTTGATATTTATAACGTTATGTTTCAACTGTTCAATCGATTGTTTTGTTTTACATCAAGATTATATACGGCAAAAAATTCAAAAGTCAATATTTTGCCGTCAAATATAATCTACTGCAAAAATGAACTTTTTTCCGTTAAAAAATCTCTTTTGCGTAGATTTTTTGCTCTATAATTTGTATTGATATGCAGACAATCGTAATTAGCAGAAAAAACACTCAATCGAGTGCGTTTGCTTTTTAAAGGAAAATCTACATATCATCCCAGACACGTGTCCTCGTCACACTTCGTCCTTTTTGCTTGTCATACAAAACTATAAGGCGTATTGACGTAATAAGTTTTGTCTTTTATTTATAAAAGTCAAAAGTAATCGGATAAAAGAGTTTTGTATGGCTGCGCTTTTGGACGAGTGTTCCTCTTTGCAAAATGCCTTTTTATATCAACTTATCATTTCTATTTAGGGCGCACATTAAGTTTAATCATCAAAATTGCTTATCGTTGTGCTTAATGTGTAAAGTCATTTTGCAAGTTATGGGCTGGACACGGCTATCGAGTGTCCGTGATAATATTGAGAGACGTTATATAAAAGAAAAAACACACTCGATTGAGTGTGTTTTTTTTGGAAACCGGCATCTACATATCCTCCCAGGCCGTGTCCAGCCAAGTACTTTCTGCACAACTGAGCTTAACTTCTGTGTTCGGTATGAGAACAGGTGGGACCTCAGCGTCATTGACACCGGTAATGGATGAAGGTCGTTGCACTTTCGTGCCTCGTACATTCACAACTGCATAACATTGAGAGTATTTGCTGATTAAATTAGGATTAGGCAAATCTTGTATTTTTTTGATTGAAGCCCTCGACCTATTAGTATCGGTCAGCTCAACACATTACTGCGCTTACACACCCGACCTATCAACCTTGTGGTCTACAAGGGGTCTTACTTGATAAACAAAGGGATATCTTATCTCGAGGCTGGTTTCACGCTTAGATGCTTTCAGCGTTTATCCAATCCGCACGTAGCTGCCCAGCTATGCCCTTGGCAGA
>DBJV01000077.1:58787-62378 GCA_002297185.1 Christensenella sp. UBA767 | reverse complement strand
TCGGGCGCATTTATGAACTTTTTGAGCGCAATCGTCATTATTACGATATATTTCACGGCATACGGCCAAATTTTGCCAAGCGTTGTGCAATCGGTATCTACCTCGAGTTATCAAAACGTATTCGAGGAAGGCGACGCAATCCTTGCAGTCAACGGAAAACAAGTCAACATAATGCTGCAAGAGGATCTCGATAAAGCGTTTTCGGGACTCGGCGAAAGCGCAAAATTTACCGTGTTGCGCAACGGAAAGCGTGTAAAAATCACCGCAAATAAGTTTGATTATTTCCCGTTTGAGGACGGCGATATGATTTATGCTGTCAACGGCGAAGAGGTTGAAACGCCGTATCCGTATCAACAATTGGCTGACAATATCGATACGGACGGTCAACTTACGCTTGTCGTAGTCAGATATGACGAAAATGGCGAAATCTGCGAAAAAACCACAATGCTCGTATTGCAAGGCGGAGAAAACGGCTTTTATAGTCACGGCTTTGGATTTACGAGAACTCTGACAAGGGCAAAACTTCCGTTCTTCCTTGCATTCGGAAGAGCGTGGGGATTTAGTTTCTTCATCGTGTTCAAGATTTTGGCGTCGCTCGGCGCGCTTATCACGGGCAAAGCAGGCTTGGAGACGGCAGGAGGAACGATCACCACAATCGGAATGATGGCAAAGGTGAGTGCGCTCGGCTTTGACAGTTTTTTGTACGTCGTTGCAATTATCTCTGCAAACCTTGCAGTTATGAATTTGTTGCCGTTCCCGGCACTCGACGGAAGTAGAATGTTGTTTACGTTTATCGAAATGATATTCAAAAAGCCCGTGCCGCGCAAGGTCGAGGCGGTCATTCACACGGTGGGGCTTGTGCTGCTGCTGGTGCTTGCGGTGTTCCTTGATATATTCCATCTCGTTAAGGGATAAAACGAAAAACTGCGGCAAGAGAAGAAGTGAAACCGTTGCGTAATAATCAAATAACGTTTAATTATTTGATTATTAACAAGCGTAAATCCAATGACAAATTTATATAAAAACGATAATCTAACTCGCTGAAATCGCATTTTGAGATATGGATAAAAAGATGATTGAAAGAAGAAAAACAAGAAAAGTATATGTCGGCGACGTTGCAATCGGCGGCGACGCTCCGATTACGGTGCAGTCGATGCTCAACACAAAAACCGTTGACGTAGAAGGCTCGCTTAAACAAATCGAAGGACTTAGAAAAGTCGGTTGCGACCTGATTAGACTTGCCGTACCTGACGAGCAATCGGCGTATGCTTTCGGTGAAATTGCAAAAAGATGCGGACTTCCGCTCATTGCAGATATACATTACAATTATAAACTTGCGCATCTCGCGCTTGACAACGGAGCGAAGAAAATTAGGATGAATCCCGGCAATATGCGCGATTTTTCCGAAATTAAACCGCTTGCTCAAAGGCTTATCGATATGCACGTGCCTGTGCGCGTGGGCGTAAACGGCGGCTCTCTCGATCCAAAGTTCAAGGGTATGGACGAGGCGCGCGCGCTTTGTGAAAGCGCACTCGAGTGTGCAAACGTCTTTGAAAGTCAAGGCATGCGCGATATCGTGATTGCAATCAAAGCATCAAATACGCTCGTAAACGTTGAGGCAAACAGGTTGCTTGCAAAAGAGTGCGATTATCCGTTGCATATCGGCGTAACAGAGGCAGGAACGTTGCGCACGGGACTTATCAAGTCCGCTATAGGTATCGGAACGCTACTTCAAGATGGTATCGGCGATACGATAAGAGTGTCGCTCTCGGCTGACGTAAGAGAAGAGGTGCTTGCGGGCAAGAAGATTTTGCAAACGCTCGGAATACGAAAAAATGCGGTTGAAGTCGTATCTTGCCCGACTTGCGCTCGTACGGAAATCGACGTTGAAGGGCTTGCAAACAAAGTGGAAATGATGTGCGCAGGTATAGATAAGCCGCTGACGATATCCATTCTCGGCTGTCCGCTCAACGGAATAGGCGAGGGTGAAAACAGCGATTTAGGCATAGCCGGCGGAAAAGAGAAGTCGGTTATACTCAAGGACGGCAAAATTCTCAAAACAGTGAATAGTGTCGATTTAATGACAGAATTTGACAAATTATTGCAAGAAGTATTATCAAAATAAGCAAAATTTGTAATACTTTTGCAATTTATGAGCGAAAGATAAGAGGTTTTTGATGACAACGAAGTTTTTTGAAGAATTTACTATGAGGAGCAAGGGCGAATTTCCTATGCTCAAATTGAATTCCGCAACTTACTACAAGCAACAAAGAGAGTTGGTTGTCAAGTTTATAATTTCCGCATTCGAAGTGCGCTCTTTTGATGAGGAAAGCAAGAAAAAAGTTCAAAGCATCTTAGAGGAGATGTTTTCGGGAATTACCGTAAACGTGCAATACATACGCACGTATGCGGACGCAAACGTTGTCAAAAACAAAGTTTTGGAGTTCTTTAACCGCACCAATCAAATGATTTTCAGACGTATTAACGACGAAACGCTCAATATCGAGGTCGGAGACAACGATATTGACGTCAAATTGACATTTGATACGCCGACTTATAAGATGCTTATGGCAGGCGATTTGCTGGATAGATTGTACGATTGCCTTGATTGTTCTTTCAATCAACACATCGATATCGTAACGGAAGAGGACGTACTCAAAAAAGAAGAGGCAATGGAAGATGTACATATCGATACGACAGTTAAGGTCGATCCGTCAATGAGACTCGTTGAGACGAGAACGGGCGCAAAGGTGTATTCCAGAGGCAAAATCGACGGAATTACGCAAATGCCCAACTACATAATTGACGTAAAAGGTGCGTGTGATAACATCGTTTTGTGCGGAAAAATCTCACAAATAGAGAAGAAAACGTACAAAAACAAGCGTTATAATCCCGACGACGCAAAATCGGGTCCCGAAACGTTGCCTTTCGTAAAATTTATGCTTGACGATACCACGGCAAAGATTGACAGCGTGTGTTTTGCCGGCAGAGACGAGGACGCGGACAGAATACTTGCGCTCAAAGAGCAATCGCAAGTGATTTGTATGGGCAAAGTGAGTTGGTCGCAATATGCAGGGGCGTGGTCGTTTACGGCAAACGCAATATTCGAGGCGGATATCAACTTTGACAGCATTCATCTTACCTCTGCCAAACCCGTACCCGACAAATACGTTACGATTAAGCCCGAACCGTACGTCGATACAACACAAAAGAGCCTGTTAGATGTCGGAAAAGTTGAAGAAACCAATCCGTACTTCAAAGGTAAAACTTTCGTCGTGTTCGACCTTGAAACGACGGATTTGAAAACGGATTTGGCTGAGATTATCGAACTTGCGGCACTCAAAATCGTGGACGGAGTGGAAACGGAAACTTTCCAAACACTTGTTAAACCCGTGGCAACGATATCGCCCGTAATAACCGAACTTACGCATATATCCAACGCAATGGTGCTGGATGCGCCGAGCATAGAGAGCGTAATCCCCGACTTCTTCAAATTTGCGCACGGAACGATACTTTGCGGACACAATATCGCAGGCTACGACTATCCGATATTGAGCAGAATTGCGGAAAAATCTGGTTATAACTTTGACT
>DBJV01000077.1:40559-58781 GCA_002297185.1 Christensenella sp. UBA767 | reverse complement strand
CTTGTGGATACGCTTTTGCTTGCAAGAAGATATCTCACCGAACTTCCAAACTGCAAACTCGAGACCATATCCAAAGCGTACGGCATATCGCACGAGAATGCGCACCGCGCTATGAGCGACGTGTTTGCCACGGCGGGCGCGCTGAAAATTATCGCGCAAAGGATGTAAGGAAGAAAAATCGATGATATTGCGGCTATTTTTGAAAAACGCTTGCAATATTAAAATATATATGATATTTTATAGATACTATAGTAAAACATTACTAGAGTGAGCGTCGGCTCACTCTTTGTTTTGTAAGAGGCTAACATGAGCGACGAGAAAAAATTGATTTCCGAAAAAGTCGAAAACGAAGTGCGCGAAATGGCTCAAAAAGCCGTGCAAAACTTCGATGGTGTGGAACTTGTTGACGTAAGTTTTTACAAGCAATACGGCAAACTCAACGTTGAGGCGTTTTTGTGGAAAAAAGAGGGTATATCCTTGAGTGACTGCGAGGCGGTGCATAACGTGCTTTCGGGCATGCTCGATACGATTGAGGATGATTTTGCAGACGATTACGTCTTGAACGTGTCCTCGTCGGGGCTTGACAGAAAGATTGTCACGGACGACGACTTTAGACGTGCGCTTGATACCGAAATCGAGTGCTTTGACGGCTCGAAAAACAAAACTCACGGCATTCTCGTTGCATATGACAGCGAAAACATAACATTGAAAACTGAGGGTAAAAAGCCCCAAAATATAGTTTTAACAAGAAAAAATTTGACTAAAGTACAACCGTATGTAAGGTTTTAGGAGGAATCTGAAAATGATGAACAAAGAGTTCTTTCAAGCATTGGACGATTTGGAAAGAGAACAACACATCTCCAAAGAGTCTATGATTGAATCAATCGAGGCAGGACTTGTGTCCGCTTACAAGAAGGAATACGGCTTTGCAAGCCCCATTTCCGTGCGTCTCAACGAAGAAAAAATGACTTACAAAGTCTATGCGCACAAACTCGTCGTTGACGAAGTCGAGGACGAAGAGTCGCAAATCTCTCTCGAGGACGCTCAAGATATCGACAAAAAGTACAAAGTCGGCGACGTCGTAATCGAAGACATCACGCCCAAGGACTTTTCTCGTATCGCGGCACAAACGGCAAAACAAGTCATTTTGCAACGCATCAACGACATGAAAAAAGCTATGGTTCTCAACGAAATGAGCGAGCGCACCGGCGAAATCCTCAGCGCAATCGTCAGACGTAAAGAGGCAGGCACCGTTTACGTGGAAATCACAGGCACGCAAATGGAAGGCGTCATGATGCAACAAGATCAGGTTCCGACCGAAACTTACAACGTAAACGACGTTATCAAAGTATATGTCAAGAAGATTCGCGACACGGCGCACGGCGCACAAGTCGTTGTATCCAGAAGTTCCGCAGGCTTTGTCCGCAGATTGTTTGAACTCGAAGTTCCCGAAATCAAGGCAGGTCTCGTGAAAATCAACAGCATCGTCCGCGAGGCAGGTTTCAGAACCAAACTTTCCGTCAGCAGCGAAGATCCCAACGTTGACGCAGTAGGTAGCTGCATCGGCAACAAGGGCGTTCGCGTAAACGCAGTCGTTGCAGAACTCGGCGGTGAAAAAATCGACGTTATCGAATATTGCGACGATCCTATCGAGTACATTGCTCGCGCACTCAGCCCGGCGCAAGTGCTTATGGTTTCCATCAACGAAGAAGAAAAACACGCAAAAGTCATCGTCCCGGACGAGAAACTTTCGCTTGCAATCGGCAGAAGCGGTCAAAACGCTCGCCTTGCCGCAAAACTTACGGGCTGGAAGATAGACGTCAAACCGTATTCTTCTCTCAACGTCGAAAACCAACAACAAGGTGAATAAGATGTCAAACCCCAAGGACACACGCAAATGCATCGCTTGCAGAGAACACGCGGATAAATCCGAAATGTTGCGTTTCGTAAAGCAAAAGGACGGTAGCATAGTTCTCGACGAAAGCAAAAAAGCGGACGGCAGAGGCGTTTGGGTACACGATAGCGCGGAATGCAAGGCAAAAGTCTGCAAAAAGAAAATGCTCAATTCCGCATTCAAAACCAACGTCTCGGACGGTATTTACGACAAGATAAATGACTGACAAAATCAAAGCATATATAGGTCTTGCGCAAAGAGCAAACGCCGTTCTTTACGGCGAGGACATAATTTGCGAGAAAAAGCGTCTTGCGAAAGTCGTGCTGGTGTCCTCGAGCGCGGGTGACAAGTATAGAGATAGAATCTCAAAAAAAATGACCGATTGTCCCGTCTTTGAAGTGGATAATCTTTGCGAGGCTCTTCATCGCGACGGCGTAAAGTCCATTGCGGTGTCAAACGAGGCTCTTGCAAATGCAATTATTAGTTTATTGAGGTGAATAATGCCTGAAAACAAAAAAGAAACAAACGTCGATTCCGTAAAAAAACTCGGTGACTTTAAGGCGACCAAACTCGCCGACCTTATCGGTGATATCTCTCGTGAAAAATCGAGAGCAAACGTCATTATGGCGTCAATCAAGGCAAAACGCGACGCTTTGGTTGCAAAAGCCGAAGAGGATGCGAAAGCGAAAGCAGAGGCTGAGGTAAAAGCCAAAGCCGAGGCTGAAGAAAAAGCCTCTGCGCCTCAAAAGGTCGAAAAGGAAGTCAAACCCGAAGAAAAGAAAGCGGAAGTGAAAGCGGAAACGCCTGCTCCAAAAGAGGTCAAGGCGGAACAACCCGTCGAAGAGGTCAAAAAGGTTGAGCCTGCAAAGCCCGTACAAAAAGAGGCTGAGGCACCAAAAGCTCAACAAAAGGCTAACGAGGCTACCGCTAAAAAGGTTGAAACACCTGCTCAAGAGGTCAAGAAAGAGGAAAAACCGCACGTTACGGTCACTCCCAAAACGCCTTACGAGCTTGTTCAAGAAAATCCCGAGATTTTGCCGAACGGTGAAATCCGCCGTATTTACGTTCCGCCGACGCCGACTCCCAAACCGAAGGTGCAAACTCGCATATTCGGTCAAAACGGATATCAAGCTCCGCGCGGACAAAAGCCGCAAGGTCAACAGGGCGGATATCAACAAAGACCTCAAGGTCAAAATCAACAAGGCGGTGCGCGCAGACCTTCCGCAACTCAAAATCTTGCAAACGTTGCCCAGCAATTTCCTCCTAAACCGGCAGGGCAAAAAGGCAAGGGCGGCAAGCAAAACGCAAACAACGCCAACTACAATTCCAACAAGTTTGACGATCGCTCGACTATGAACAAGCGCGCTCTTCTTAAAAAGGGCTATATCGTTGACGATAGAATTTCCTATGACGAGGACGGCGAAGTCGTAGTACGTAACTACAAAGTCAACAAAAACCGCGGCGGTGGCAACAGCGCAACGATAGTTATCGAAAACGCAGTTATCACGACAGATCCCGTTTCTATCAAGACTTTGAGTGAAAAAATCGGCAAATCTGCTGCTGAAATCGTCAAAACGTTGTTCGTTCTCGGCATAATGAAAACGATCAACGACAGCATCGATTTTGCAACTGCAGAACTCGTTGCGGACGAATTTGGCATCAAACTCGAATACAAACCCGACGTAACGCTTGAAGATACGCTCTCTGCGCAACTCGAAGTGGATGACGAAGAGGAACTTGACAACCTCGTTCCGCGTCCTCCGATCATTACGATTATGGGACACGTCGATCACGGCAAAACGTCCTTGCTCGACTACATTAGAAAGACCAACGTCACCGGCGGCGAGGCAGGCGGCATCACGCAGCATATCGGTGCTTACACCGTTACGCTCAACGGCTCGCCCATTACCTTCCTCGACACTCCCGGTCACGAGGCGTTCACGTCAATGCGCGCTCGCGGTGCGCAAGTTACGGATATCGCGATTTTGGTCGTTGCAGCGGACGACGGCATCATGCCGCAAACGCTCGAGGCAATCAGCCACGCAAAACAAGCAAAAGTTCCTATTATCGTCGCTCTCAACAAGATGGACAGAGCAGGCGCAAACCCCGACAGAGTGCTTTCGCAACTCGCCGAAAACGGCGTAACTCCAGAAGAATGGGGCGGCGAAACTCCCGTCGTCAGAGTGTCTGCAAAGACAGGTATGGGCGTTGAGGAATTGCTTGAACAAATCCTTGTCCGTGCAGAGTTTGAAGAACTCCGCGCAAACCCCGACCGCAACGCTCGCGGTACCATTATCGAGGCAAAACTTGACAAGGGACTCGGCAAAATCGCAACCATTCTCGTTCAAACGGGTACTTTGCACGTCGGAGACAACGTCGTGGCAGGCACTTGCACGGGTAAGATTCGCGCAATGATAGATGACAAGGGCAGAAAGGTCAAGAAAGCAGGTCCGTCTATGCCCGTATCCGTTACCGGTTGGGACGACGTTCCCGAGGCAGGCGACAGAATCGACGTCGTTTCTGACGAAAAATTTGCAAGAGAACTTGCAGAAGAGCGCAAACTCAAACTTGCCGCAAGCCAAACGGAATCCACCTCGGTATCCCTTAACGATTTGTTCGACAAGATCTCCAAGGGCGAACTTAAATCCGTCAAACTCATCATCAAAGCGGACGTTCAAGGTTCTGTCGAGGCGGTCAAACAATCGCTTGCAAAACTCGGAAACGAGGAAGTCAATATCGATATCATCCATGCGGCAGTCGGCGGCATCAAGGAAAGCGACGTATTGCTTGCCGAGACGTCAAACGCAATTATCATCGGCTTTAACGTACGTCCCGACACAAACGCAAAGCAACTCGCAGCGCAAAAGAAAATCGATATCCGTTTCTACAACATCATTTACAATGCAATCGAAGATATCGAAAAGGCTGTCAAGGGTATGCTCGATCCCAAGTTCCAAGAAGTCGTACTCGGCTCTGCGGACGTTCGCGAACTCTTCAAAATCAGCGGCGTCGGCACAATCGCAGGTTGCCACGTCACGGACGGCAAGATCGTTAGAGGCGCGCAAGCAAGACTTATCCGCAACGGAAAAGTGGAATATACAGGCGAAATCGCATCCTTGCGCCACGGCAAAGACGACGTCAAGGAAATGGCGAGAAACTTCGATTGCGGCATAATGCTTTCAAACTTCCAGGATATCAAAGTGGACGACGTAATCGAGGCGTTCACTATGGAGAAAACCAATGAAGATTAAAACCGAGCGTGTCAACGCCGAATTAGCCAAACAAATCACCAAAATCATTGCCGAGAACGTCAAAGATCCGCGCCTCGGCAATGCGATTGTGGGCGTTACCAAAGTTTATACGACGCCCGATTTGAAGTATGCAAAGGTGTATTTGTCCATATACGCAGAGGACAAAGAGAAGTTGCAAGAGGCGTATCACACGATATGCCGCTCTCGCAACTTTATCCGCAATATGCTCAAAGACACCGTGCAAATCCGCTTGTTGCCGGAACTTAATTTCCTCATTGACGACAGCGTGGATTACAGCATAAAAATCGACGGATTGCTCAATCAAATCAAGAGAGAGCAAGAGCAAAATCACGTTTCGACGGATGCCGAAAACGACAATGAATAATCCGATTTTGACGGAAATTGAAAAGCAAATCAATCGCGCAACCGACATTGCGCTTTTTTGCCATACAAACCCCGATTGCGATGCGCTCGGCAGTATGCTTGCGCTTTATCTCGCACTCAAAAAGAAGGGCAAAAACGTTTCCGCATATTGCGACATGCCCGTTCCCGAAAGGTTGAAAGTGCTTGTCGGCAGCGAAAACGTTACTTTCCCGCAAAAACGAGTGCATGAACTTGCAATATCCCTCGATTGCAGCGATTTGGACAGGCTCGGACATTGTATGAAGTCGTTTTTGTCCGCAAAAAAGCAGATTGCAATCGACCATCACGTGTCGTTTAAGCGATTTGCATCGATTTGCCTTGTCGATTCTGATGCAGGCGCATGCGGCGAAATCGTCTATGAACTCATCAAAGATATGAAAGGCATGGACAAGGATATTGCGCAGTTGTTATTCGCCGCAATCGTGACGGATACGGGATGTTTTGCGCAATACAACGCCACGAGGCGCTCCATGGAAATTGCGTGCGAATTGATGAAATTCGACTTCGACGCGCAAAAAACTATATACGAAGTATATAAATCCACGTCGATTGAACGTTTCAAACTCAAAAACCTCGCTCTTTCGAGAACGAAATTCTTTGAGGACGACAAAATCGCGTTGATTTACGTATCCATGAAAGATTTGTCCGATACGGTCGCAAATCAAGAGGATGCGGACGGAATTATCGGCAGTTTGCTCGACATCGACACGGTGAAAGTGGCATATTCGCTTTTGCAGGTAGGTGAGCGCAATTTCAAACTTAGCATCCGCACAAAAGACGGCGTTGATGCAAGCGATATCGCAAACGTTTTTGGCGGTGGCGGTCATGTTTTCGCCGCAGGATGCAGAGTCAACGGTTATTTTGAGGACATCGTAGAAAAACTTGTCAGATTGGCAAGCGATAGAATGATTTAATTACAGGCGCATATGAGAGGTTTTGTGAATATCGATAAGCCGAAGGGGATGACGTCAAGCGACGTCGTTGTCATCGTGCGCGGTATTTTACGTCGTGCCACGTCCCAAAAACACAAAGTCGGACACCTCGGCACGCTCGATCCTCAAGGCACGGGCGTTTTGCCTATTGCTGTGGGGACTGCAACGCGCCTTTTTGATTATTTACAAGACAAAACCAAAATTTATCAGGCAACGTTCGTATTCGGAAAAACCACCGGCACGCTTGACGGCGACGGTGAAGTGACGAATACCAGCGACGTATTGCCTACAATCGAGCAAATAGACAAAGTTTTACCCAAACTATGCGGTGAAATCGACCAAATTCCGCCTATGTATTCCGCAAAATCAGTCGGTGGACAAAGAGCCTACGACCTTGCAAGAAAGGGCATAGAAGTTGAACTCAAATCGAAACGCGTGCGTATTGACAGTATCAAACGCATCGATGACGGTAACGGTGTCGCACATCTTCAAAACGAAGAGAGAAAACTCGACAAAAACGAGTATGCTTTTGAAATCGTTTGCTCGGGCGGCACGTATATTCGCTCGATTGCGCGCGATATGGCAAATATGCTCGGCAGCGTTGCGTATATGAGTTCTATTCGCCGTATAAAAAACGGCGCATTCGATATATCCGAGTCCGTTACTCTTGAAGAATTTGAAAAAGAGCCGATTAGATACCTGAAAAATATTGAAGATTGTTTACCCGATTTTCCTCGTTTTGACTTACCCGAAAACTTGATTTCAAAAGTTACAAATGGCGTTCAAGTGCAATGCGATTGCCCCAAAGGCTATTTTCTAGTGTTTGCAAACGGCGAAATTCTCGGAATTGGCGAGAGTGTGGACGGCAAATTGAAAATGAGAGTGAGGTTGTGATATGAGTATAAAAATCGTTGATTTCAATGAAAAATACGATGCTCCGATTGCAATAGCGCTCGGCTTTTTCGATTGTATTCACATCGGACACAAACGCCTTGCATCCGAAGTTATAAATTATACAAAATTGCATGTCGGCGTTCAGAGTGCGCTTTTTACGTTCTCAAACGATCCTAACACACTTTTTAACAAATCAAAAGCGATATATACTTTTGATGATAGGGTTTGTTTACTCGATAATCTCGGACTTGACGTAGTTGTAAAAGCCATGTTTGACCAAAGTTTTATGTCAATGTCGCCAAACGATTTTCTTTTACAACTTACAAACAATAAGGATATCAGATTTATCGCAGTCGGCGCAGATTATACCTACGGAAAAAACGCAGAGGGCAACGTTGATACCTTGCGTGCGTTTTGCAACCAAAACGGCATAGAACTATCCGTCGTTCCGTTTGAAAAACGCAACGGAGAGAAGTTATCCACACGAAATCTCAAATGTCTCGTCTCGAGCGGAAACGTGAGGGAACTTAATATACTTTTAAGTCAACCGTACTTCATAAAAGGTGTGGTTTTGCACGCAAAACATAACGGCACGGGACTCGGTTTTCCGACTGCAAATATTGCAATCGACCGCAATAGATTGCCGCTTTGCGACGGAATATACGCAACGATTACACACGTTGACGGCAAAACGTATCCGTCTATGACCAACGTCGGAGCAAAGCCGACTTTCAACGACAATTCTCCGTCAATCGAAACGTACATTTTCGATTTCGACAAGGATTTGTACGGCAAGGAAATACAAATCGACTTTATAGAGCGCACTCGCGATATACAAAAGTTTGAAAATACACAAGCTTTGCATGAGAGATTGCAACTTGACGAAAAACAAATTCGCGAAATACTAAAATGCAGGAGGGACGTATGATAATCAATTCAAACAGAGCGACTTTCGGTCCGTCCGGACACGACGAATCGTTTGCGGCAGAAGGCTATCAAGCCACCATACAGATGCCCAAATGGCTACACGACAAAGGACTTGAATTGTTTGAATATTCCTTTGGCAGAGGAGTCCGTGTAATCGCGGAAACCGCCGAGGCGATAGGGAGTGAGGCTGACAAGTACGGCATCGAAATGAGCGTTCATGCGCCATATTTTATCAATTTTGCCTCTGTCGAGCAAGAGAAAGCGGACAATTCCATAACCTATCTCACCTCATCGCTCAAAGTATTGCGTCATTTCCACGGCAACAGATGCGTTTTTCATCCGGGCGCAGAGGGCAAACAACCGCGCAATGAGGCTTTTGCTCGCACGCTTGACAACTTTGCGCGCGCATTGGACGTTATCAAGGCAAACGGCGACGACGATTTGATTGTCTGTCCCGAAACTATGGGCAAACAAGCCCAAATAGGCACCGTAGATGAGGTTCTAAAACTTTGTCAACTCGCTCCGAACGTTTATCCGTGCGTCGATTTCGGACACGTAAACAGCCTTCTTGGCGGAGCATTAAAGACTGCGGACGATTTTCAACGCATAATCGATGCGATGTTTGACGGAATTGGGGAAGAAAAGACCAAAAATATGCACGTGCATTTCAGCAAGATTATGTACGGCGCAAAGGGCGAAATCAAGCATCTCACGTTCGCCGACAATATCTACGGACCGGAATTCGAGCCGCTTTGTGAGGTTATCGTCAAAAACAATCTCACGCCGCATATTCTAAGCGAATCCGCCGGCACCCAAATGCTCGATTCGCTCTATATGAAGAATTGCTATATGCAAGCCATAAAAGAGTAGAGATCCTACTCAAAATAATGGTAGAGGACATCAAAAAAAATTCAAAGGTAACAATCAAAGAGTAGATGTCGTAAAATAACAAATTTAAAAGTCCGCTTTTGCGGACTTTTTTATATAACCGAAAGGGTACAGAAGAATCCTTGCAGATCTTTTTAATCAGTCCCCCCTGTTTCGTCCTATACGGCAATAAAAGCGCCGTATAGGATCTGACATATTAAAAGCGAGGTGATGCGGTGTTGTAGAAAATTCAATATTTCCTTCTTAAAAAGATTCAATCTACGTGTTGTTTGTTTTCCCTGCCGTTGTCGGTGGGGAAGATAAACGGCACAAATATATAACTAAAGTGATTAACGGAATGGGGGTGAAAAATAACATTTCGAGGTGAAAAAATTATGGCAACAACAATAACGACAAAGAAAGGTAAGAGGATTACTCTTTTGAATCCGAGTGAAAAGGCGGAGAAGTATGCGGATGAATTACGCAATAACATTCGTTACACCAATGACGGAAAATATAAAGCGGACAAAGACGGTGTAGTAGATCCGTTGAGTAAATCGCATCGTGCTTACCGCAGTGGTTATCTCTATGCAAGAAAAGACAGCGCAAATTGCTATAAGCATTCAAGGAAGAAAAAACGTTGAGTTATGGCACGTAAATATTTAAGAAAGAATGAGTTTCGATATTATACAAAACCTGAATACTTGTCAAAAGGTGGTAAACCACACGTTGCATATATAACGGTGAAACACAATGATAAGTACAAGTTTAATCTCATTACTCATTCGAAAACTTCTTTTAATTCCGACACAAAAGAGTTGAAGAAGAACCCTAACCGGAATAAGAGTGGGCAAAAAGATAAACGTCCGTCAAGAGTGTCGAAGCCTATGTGGGACAAAACGAAATACTTTTCAAAAGATAAACTTTCATATTGGCGTTTCGACAAGCAGGACAAGGCAGCAATAAAAAAGTGGAACAAAAAAGGCAAATAAAAAATCAGCCCTAGAGATCCTTCGATCGGTTTCCGAACACGAAGTCCGGCATTGGCTGATTTCAATAGTAGTATATGCAATCGTTTGATAATTGTCAAGCGAAAAATCAAATCTGACACGGCAGAATCCGTGAATAACTATGTGAGGTACTAATTTTGAGCAATAAAACGAAAAGGGTAATCGCATTTGTATGCATCGTCATCGCCATTGCGATTCTGGGCGTTGCGGTTTCCGCTGCGCTTACGAACGGTTTCAAGAACTCCAATCCGTATGGTTGGCTTGAAAACTATGACAGAATGAAGAAAGATCAAGAAATCAACGGCTTTGAAGTATGCAAAGACTTCGACGTTGATTTTGCAAAACTTATCAAGAACGTTGAGGCTGTCGAAGACAAAGAGGCAGGCACGAAGACTTACAAGATTGTCGAAACCGACAACGAAGGCGTATATGTCAACGTTGTTGAAACCGTAGCGGACGAAAAGAGCACGTACAAACTCGTTGTAAACGGTCAAAACGTTTGTTCTTCAGAGGACGGATTCAACGATACTGCAATCGCAGCAGTTAAGTCTTTTGACACTTGCAAGATCTCATCGGTTAAAAACGCCGGCAGACTTGCTCATTACATCGGCGCAACGTACACGAAACCGGCTGAAACTGATAAGGAACAACAGAACGGTTAAGGAAATCGGATTTGTCGAGGGTGAGAAATCACTCTCGGCAATAATTCTATAAGGAGTTAAATATGAAAAGCATTTCTAAAAATAAAGTGTGGCAAATTGTCGGTGTAAGCGTTCTTTGTGCCGTTCTCGTTCTCGGCGCAGTTCTCGGCGTTGTCTTCGGTATGCACCATTCAACCGAAGAATTGAACGTATCGAAAGATATGTCGAGCGACGACATTGTGGTGAGCGCAACCGAAGAAAACGGCATTATGCTTACATCGGGCGTTGCGACGACAGCGGCAGACGGAACAACGACTAAAGAACTTACAGCAACCGTTACGCCTTCGGAAGCATCTTCTTTGCGTTATGCTTGGAGTATCGCATTTGTTAATCCATCTTCTACTTGGGCTACGGGTAAGAACGTTACGGATTATGTTTCTATTTCTCAAGATGGGAGCAATCAATTAAAAGCAACAGTTACTTTCAAAAAGTTGTTTAGCGAACAAATCAAGGTTACGGTTAGCAGTGTTTTGAAACCAGAAATTAAGGCATCTGCAACTGTAGATTGCTATAAAAAATTGACAGATATCGTAGTAAAATATACTGCTGATAATGCTCAAACCGTTACGTGTAAAAGCCTTAATTATGGACATTATCATGAAGAAGATGATGTCACTGGCTATTTTACTTTTACAAATTACAAGGTTTCCACCGATTATATTTGGGGGGAAGGCACAATTAACGGAGAAATAACTTGCAAAACATTTGTTGGTGAGTCTTCTGGTGAGAGTGTCGATGTTTCTGATCGCTTTGATCTCGATCAAATTATTGAATATTACGGATCCGATCCTAATGGAGTTGTTATCTCTTTTTATTATAAGGGTGAACTTGTAACAACACATTTTGTTAGTTACCAAGTATTGCCTACGAATATATCGTTCGGTACTCCTTCGATTATTTTCTAACAGGTGATTTATGGCAAAACGTAAGACTTCGATTCCAAAAATCTTAATCACTGTGCTTATACTGCTGTTGCTCTTTGGAGCAATAGCAGGTTTTGCTGTAAAATTGCGTGACCGAAATAACGAAATCGTATCAACCTTCAGCGTGCGAGTTAATGATACTCTGACTACGGAAGATCTTGGCGGATTTTTAATCAGAAAGAATAGTCCGCTAAATGTGGAAGTCCTTTTTCCGTCCGATACGTCCAATGACAAAATGGCGTATGAATATAGCGTAGGCTTTGCATCAGATAATACGTTTACTTATTATGCGAACTATGAGGAACATACTTGGGGTGATTCAAGTCTTGACGTTTATTCTTGTCTTGAAGTATCGCTTGAAAGTTCAGGACTTATTATTACGCCGAAAGAAAACACCGTGACGGCATTACTTCGCTTGCTTTATCCGCAAAAAGAGATATATCTATCCGATGATTCAATCGATTATGGAAAGGATCTGTTTTCGTTAAAAATCAAGTCAGCATCAGGAGAAATCATTGTCATAGGGTTTTCTTTGGCTCCGGAAGTAAAAAGCATATCGCTTGATGTGGAGGAAATTATATTTTAATGAAATCGAATAAATTAAACAAAATCTTATATGTTTGGATATTCTTGATTGTCTGCATCGGGGTTTGTATGCTTTTTTCAGCGCACTCGAACATAGCTTATGCAGCAAGTGAGACTGTCCAAATAATCGAAAGTGAGTATTACAAGAATTACGATTCAATTGATTCAACGAATTTTTATCGTGATACTACCATTCAAAATGCAGGGCGTGAATATCCGGTAACCGGAGAAAACTTTGCTTTTGAGTTAGGCGCAGGCGTTCTCAAAGACGATTTGAATTCTTTGGTATTCCGCCTTAATTTGACCAATCCGGAATTCGAGAAAGATAAAGCGTCTTGGTACACGCAATCGTTTGTTCTTTATGAGTGTTCTGCAGACGGAAAGACATTCAATCCTATAATGGACGTAGTTATATTGCATACTTCTGTTGACGGCGTTCAAGCTGAATTAATAATGCTAAAACGTTTCGAGTATTCCGATACTACGATTGGCATCGTAAAATACAAGCAAGGCGTTACAGCAAAGATTATTAATCCATTTGCAGTTTTTTACGCTATGGATGGATATGAACCGATTGGTGCGTATATCTTTGAAGGCTCTAACTTGTTGATTAAAGGCGGTCATTCTTTGGATGTAGTGGTTAAGCCGTCATCGTCATACATACGTTATTTTTTGAGAAGTTCGTCATCATTGATGATGTCCGGCAAAAATAACGTAAAGTCTGATATCGTTGATTCTTCGAAGGTATCCGTTTATGATGTTTTGAAGAAGATGTACGGCATGGAATCTCTCGATGCCCTGAACGACAAGAAAACCGAGGCTGAAAGCATAATCAATAACTTTGCTATGCAGCGTGTGCAAATCCAGTATTTGAAACAAATCGGCACTACGCCTTTTGCATCTGCAGTTACGGAGTATATCGAGGTTCCTGTTGTTGACGGCGTTATCAGAGTTGCTGATGCGCGCGCTGCACTTGGTATTCAAACTATGGCGGTTATGCAGTCTGCTTGCACTAATTTCGTATATGATGCTAACAATGATATCTATAAGGCTTATTATTTTAAGTCTGTATGGCTTTCTGCAAAGACAGCAGAGGGGCAGACGCAAGACATATATCTCGATTGTAACTTGTCCTTTCGTGATTTTTATTATCCTTATGTGCGTGACGGTATTCTTCCTTCGGGCAATGATGGCTATGAATATTTCTTTAACCGCATAATGCAAAAATTCCCGGAAGTTATGGACTATCAAGATTATGAATTGTATGGCTATTTCGGTTACGTCACTATGCCTCTGACGTATTCGTTCTCTCAATTTATGTTCGAGGTCTGCGATTCAGAGCAAGCGAATTACAAAGGAACGGTTGATTCAATTAGAAATATCGGTGTGCTTTCAAAGAGCAGTTATAATAAACTGCTTAATGACTATCAATACGGTTGGTTGCAACGAATTTGGAACAATGTCATTGGTGCGTTTGACGAATATCAGGCTTATCATTATTCGTTCTACGTTGATTCGGGTGTAATCGAGGCGTTCATTGCTCACAACGGCGCAAAGGATATGTATGACAACGCATCTCGTGTCGGTGTTGGCGTAAGAGATACGGCATCGAAGATATCGAACTTTTTATCTGAGGCTTTTGACGATATACGAAAATGGTTTGACGATAATAGTGAACTTTTTGCCATAATGTCTGGAGTTATTGTCGGAGTAATTGCTTTGTTGATTGTTCTACTTATCGTATCGAAGATATCCGGAAAGAAAGTTGTAGTTAAGAAATCGCAGAATAAAAAAACTGCAAAGAAGAACAAATCACGGAGTAAACAAAAGAAATGAACGATAAACCGAAAATTGATACGAAGAAGGTTGCAATAAGTCTTCTCAAGATTGTCGGCTATATATTGTCAGCATTTGTTATTGGATACGTAATATACACATTTATACACGCATAATGAAAAAAGAAAACATTTTGAAAAACTTAATCTGTGCAGGAATTGCCGTCGTGCTTATATTGCTCGGCACTTTCTGCTTTAGAGAATCGTATATCCGATTCTTTGAGGCTTGCAAAGATTTCGGTCTTTCCATTGCAGGTTTGTTTTGCAAAATGTTTTCTTTGGATTATTCGTTCAATGCTGAAAGCGTGTTCGAGTTGAGTGAGATCTCACTTGACAGCATTCTTCCGATTGATTTTTCAATGTTGATTGAAAAGTCTAAAAATTTCGTAACAAAACTTATTGACGTTGAAAATATCGTAGGGTATTTTCACTCTATTTGGATCGGCGGTTATGTTTTGTTTTACATTATATTCGTCGGAATACCGCTTGCTTTGATTATATGGCTTTTGATCGTCCTAAACTTGAAAGGTCAGAACGTTGATCACGGCGTCGAAACAAAGCCTCTGATGCTTTATAAGCGCTTTGAAAAGAAGGTTATTGCGCCGGTATATTATGCTATAAAAGATTTTATCGGATTTGCCAAAGAATCGAGGCTTTGGAAAGCGGTGTGGGGAATGATAATCGTTTTCTCGCTTAATCTTGCAACGATAGCCATCGAGATCTTGGCGTGTTATTTTACCCTGCTTGGCGGTTTCAATGCATCGGTTTATATTTTGTTCTATAAACTGTTTGCGGATCTGTCTATCTTGTCACGTGTGCCAATTACGGTTTGGGTAATAGTGGCATTGATAGTTATTTTGATATGGCGTAAAAAGACCGGATATAAGCGTTTGCGCCGTCGTGAAATGCTTAATCGTATTGTGATTGAGTCTTTGTCAACGTTCGTTATATTCTTTGCCACTATGGGCGCAGGCAAAACGTTATCTATGACGGACGTTATCTTGTCCCAACAACAAAAACTTCGAGAAGATGCCAGAGAAATCCTTTCCGAAGTAGATTTTGCTTTTCCGGACTTTCCGTGGGCAGAGTTCGAGCAAGATATGAAGTATCGTATGAGTGAACACATTATCGATAAGAGAAATTATTTGGGTATAGTCGTTGAACGAAAAGTGATTCGCCCGTCGCTTTACAATCTCGAAAGTATCGAGGTTTATTTCAAAAATTTGAAGAAAGCAGCAGAACGTTACTACGACGATCAGAACGGTGAATATCGTAAGTTCTATGACATTGCCGTTCGCCGTGGAAAAGTAAAACCGTTCTTGTGGGGATATGACGTAGAGTATTATGGTGCTTGGCACGATAATGCTTTGAAATATGAACATTTATATGATGCTTTGCGAGATTATGCACAAGCATACTTTATCTATTCGATGACGACGAGTATGATATTTTCCAACTATGCCGTCGTTACGAAAGATACAATAGATGATGCAGGGAATTTCCCGCTCTGGATGACGGACTTCTTTGAAGTTCCGACGTTTGATTCAGATAATCCGTCTATGAATTCGCACATATTAGACAACGATATGTTGCGATTGGGGAAGAAGTTTGACGAGAATAACAAATTCAAGGATATTCTTGAGTTTGGACTTCTCGGCTATACGGAAGGTGACAAGGAAAGAGGGAACATGTTAGATACAATGGAACTTAAAAAACTTGTCGAAGAAGTAAATCAGAAGAACGACAACTTTAATGGAACGTTTAAGATGTCAAGACATCAGGCTACGATTCGCAACAGGAAGTTTTTCTTTGCGTATATGGATATGCAGAGAGCGTCGAGTATAAATGCGGACTTGAAAGAATTGGGTGATATCGTCAAAATCGATTCGGTTGATTCGATTAAGATGTTATTGCCGTTCTTTGATATAGAAGAATTGATATATAACTTTGTAGTACCGAGATTTGTAAATACGTATTACAAATTCCGCCACGACCGTGGAGATATGAATTTGACGATGTATCTGTTGAAAAAAATCGCAACGGCGATTAACAATCATTACGTCAAGTCATATAACACGTTCGGCTGCAAGGTTGAACATCTCGTAATTAACGAGGAAAGGAAAGAGAAGTATTACATAATGCCGAAGAAAATTTTCAGCGGAGTATTCTCGTCAGATGCTCTTGCGAGTTTCTTCAGAATGAAGGCATCCAGAACGTCGTTAGGTATAAAAGACGTTCCGATATATAAAGGCGATAAGGCGACTGTAGAGGAGCTGTTGCGATTGAACAGTTACTTCGTCAGAGATTGGATGCAATACCTCGGAAAAGACGAATGAGCCTGTCACGATGTCAAGGATAAGGCAAAAATAATTTGCTTGCAAATTATTTTCGGGACGGAATGCCCCTTGACATCGGGTAAATATTACAATATCGCAAGCCCGTGTAACATTTCTGTTGCACGGCTTGGTTGCAAAAAAATATAACTGTTTGAGCGAAAGCGAAAACAAACCATATTTGCCCTCGGAAGTTTGACGGCGCACAAGAGCAGTGCCGGTGCGCCGTCAAAAGCCGAAGGCAAAATGTTTGCGCACTTGATACTGCGCAAACATAAAGGTCACGGAGGCTGGAAATGAACGCTCTCTTGAATTCTCTATTACAAAAGTGTGTAAAACGTGATGAGATGACACCGATATGGATACCGGACGTAAAGGTGGCAAATTATCACGATTACGCAATTGCAGAGAAAAAACTTGCAGACAATGAGAATCGTCGATATATCTATCAGCATTATTGCGCAACTTGCACGTGTCGTGCAAATTGCAAAATAATCGGATATAAGCATTGGAGTTTGAAAAATACGATTATCAATAAGTTTCCGAATGGTGAAGTCGAGATAATTCGTTTCGACGAGCCATTGAGATGCATTGACGAAAGTGTGAATCAAGAGAATACCGGCGGAAGGAATTATATCGAGATAGACGGGATATTGTTTCCGAAAGACGAAAATGCATCCAATGCGAAGTTTTTGGAGAATATGTCAAACTCCGCAAGGCAGAGTGTAGATAAATACTGGGGATATGCAAAGTCTAACGAGTGGGATTATTTTATAACTCTCACGTGCGATCCGCAGAAGGTGGATAGATTCGATGACGATAAGGTCAAAGATCTTTGGACGTATTGTCGGAAGAAGATCCAACGTTTCGATTGTAACGCAAAGATCTTGCTTGTGTGGGAACGTCATAAGAAAGAGAATGGATACGGACAAAAGGCATTGCACGCACACGGATTTGTTTCGATGTCAAAAGCATTTATGCTGCGACAGATGAAAGATAGGAACGGGAAGTGGATGTATTCAAATACGGGAGCAGCGTTGTTCGAGTTTCCGTTCTGGGATTACGGACTTGCGACGTGTGCAATTCTTCCGAAAGGAAAAGACGAGAAGGGAAACGATATATCTCAAGGCGCAGTCGTAAGTTATCTTTCAAAATATATGAGCAAGTCTGAATTGAGTGAAGTGGGATATGGGAAGAAGAGATTCCATCATACGCAGAATTTGGAGTTCAAAGATAAGGTGATAACGTGTATGGATATAGCAACGTTTGAGGATATGATAGGTGAAGACTTTGAAGTTTACAAGAAGGACGGCAAGGGCAGAACGTATTACAGAAGTAAAAATTCGGTGAAAATCGATAGTTGACACGTATTTTAATTATTCGCAAAACCCGAGCTTTACGCAATGAAAGGTATAAAAACGCAAATAAATAGAGGATATTTCAAATTTTCCAATTTAATTTTTCAGATTAAAATCTTAGCAAAATCGTCAAAATTTTGATTGGATTTATTTGAATTTTTAGCGACTTTTGCGTTAAATCACCGTGTTTTAACAGGTATTTTCACTTGTAAAAATCATTTTATATCAAATGATATAATACGGTTTCTGTTAGATTAACCCTGCTTTTACGCCGATTTTTACCATTGAT
>DBJV01000077.1:22091-40536 GCA_002297185.1 Christensenella sp. UBA767 | reverse complement strand
ATCCATTGATAATCCATTGATTTAACCGACCGATTTACTGACGTTTTTACAGTTGAAAATACCGATAATTTGACCGTCAATTTTGCTGTCTTATTTGCGATTTTTAGTCAAAATTCAGCGTTTCAAGCGTATGTTGGACGGCAAGATATGCGTGTTCATAGGTCAAACCGCCTTGGACATAGACGATATACGGTTCTTTAATCGGCGAATCTGCGCTCAATTCAATTGATGATCCTTGCACAAATGCGCCTGCAGCCATGATAACTTGATCTTGATATCCCGGCATATCCCAAGGCATCGGCTTTACGTTGCTGTCGATTGGCGAAATTTCTTGAATTGCGCCGCAAAAATCGATAACTTTATCGGCTGAGCCGAGTTTGATGCTGGTTACGATGTCATATGGTTTCATATCGTCGCGCGGGAGCGTTTCAAAACCGAGTTTTGAGTAGGCTTTTGCAAACAAAAGCGAGCCTTTAAGCGCATTTTTAACCGCCGACGGTGCCAAAAACAAGCCTTGATAATACGGTAAATAACCGTAAACGTACGAACCTTCTTCCATGCCGAGCGACGGAGCCGTCAATCGATATGAAACTTGCTCGACAAGCGCGCTTTTTCCTGCGACATAGCCGCCTGTTGGTGCGATTCCGCCACCGATATTCTTAATGAGCGAGCCTGCAATAAGGTCTGCGCCGACGTCGGTAGGCTCGATTTTTTCAACGAATTCGCCATAGCAATTATCGACCAAAACGAGCGTTTTCGGACTGATTTTTTTGACAAAATCAATGAGCTGACCGACTTTTTCGACGCTGATTGCTTGGCGCAGGCTGTATCCGCGACTTCTTGCAATGAAAACGGCTTTAATAAATTGGGATTTAAGTGCGTTTTCTATGGCATCGAAATCAAATTCTGGCGTCAAATCGGGATTCGTTTTGAGGTCGATTTTGTCAAAAGATACTCCAAAATCCTTCAAAGAACCTTTGTTTTCAGCCAAAATCACGTCTGTCAACGTATCGTACGGCATACCAGAAACAGCCAAAAGTTTGTCGCTCGGGCGCAAAACGCCGAAAAGCATAAGCGTCAAAGCGTGCGTTCCTGACACGATATTTGGCGAAACAATCGCATTTTCCGCATGAAAAACGTCGGCATAAAGCCTGCAAAGCGTGTCGCGACCGATGTCGTCGTAGCCGTAACCGGTCGTTCCGAACATATGGCGAGCCTGAATGGCTTGATTTTTGTATGCGTCGAGAACTTTCTTTTGATTGTAAAGCGCGATATCGTCAAGGCGTGCAAACTGATCTTTGAGTTCCGCCTCGGTCTGAATCATCAATTGTTTTGCCGAATTTTTGTCCATAGTTTATAAATTCCGTTGAGTTTTCGTTGTGTATTTGAGTTTGTTATATTCGAATTTTTGACGATTTTATCGGTTATTCGTCGAGTAAAACCGTATTAAACGGTCGTTTTTTCTTTGATTTTTTGCTCGATATACGCAATTGCGCCGTCTTGATCTTCGACGTCAAACCAATTGACAAAGTCGTATTTTCTAAACCAAGTCAGCTGGCGTTTTGCATAATTGCGAGTGTGCTGTTTGATTTTGTCCTTGATTTGTTCAAGTTCGGAAGGCTCGATTTCGTATCCGTTGTCGGTTTTGACGTAATGACAATCCGCAAATTCTTTATATCCGATTGCCTGCATGGATTGATAAGAAAAATCACCAACGCTCAAAACCTCATTTACAAGCCCTTGATCGAACATTTGATCGACTCGTTTGTTGATCCGTTCATAGAGTTTGGCGCGATCCGTATCGAGCGCAATCATAATTACGTCGGGTTTGGTGCGTTCGTCACCGTTTTGCGCAAGCGTTTTTCCTGTCGAAAGAATGATTTCAAGCGCGCGAATAACTCTTTTCGTATCGTTGACGTGCAATCTTTGTGCCGTTTCTTCGTCGAGCGAACGCAGTTTATCGTGCATCGCCTGTGCGCCGACATTTTCAAGTTCCGCTTGCAATTGATTACGCAATTCGACGTTTTTGATTGTGTTTGCAAATGACATCGGATAAAGCAACGATTCAAAATACAATCCCGTTCCGCCAACGACAATCGGCAGTTTGCCGCATTTTTGCGCGTTCTCGATTTCGTTTTTTGCCATTTGAGCAAATTCGGCAACGGAAAATTCTTCGTTTGCATCCACAACGTCAATGAGTTTGTGCGGAATTTCGTTTCGGATTTCTTCGCTTTCCTTTGCCGTGCCGATATCCAGTCCTCGATAAATCTGCATGCTGTCCGCAGAAATAATCACGCTGTCGATTTTTCGTGCAAGTTTAACTGCAAGTACACTTTTCCCGGACGCCGTCGGACCTGCAATATACACAGGCGGATATATTATGGTATTATTCTTTATATTATTATCCATATATATAATTATACGATGCGTTTGAACATTTTCTCGATGTCGCGTGCGCTGAAAGCGATGACCGCAGGACGACCGTGCGGACATTTCGTGGGCAAATTGCCGTTTTCGTCCACGTAATTTTTGATAACTCGCTCGATTTGCGCTCGAGAAAGCGACTCGCCGCCTTTAATCGCAGCTTTGCAGGCTTGCTGACAAAGTTTATCTTTGAGCAAGTTTTCAAGCGTGAGTTCGTTCTCGTTTAGCATATTTGCAAACAAATCCGAGAAGAATTTGCCGAAATTGATTTTTGACACAGGCTCGGGAACGGCTTTTATGAGATACGTCGAATCGTTCTGTTCGATTTCAAAGCCAAGCTTAATCAAATTCGGAACGATTTTGTCAAGATATTCTTCCTCTTTGCCGGTCAGCGAAAGTTTATACGGAATCAAAAGCGGCTGCGCGTATTCGACGTTGAACTTTTTGAGGATATTATCATACAAAATTCGCTCATGTGCTGCGTGCTGGTCAATGATATACACCAAATCGCCACGCTCGCAAATAATGTACGTATCGAAAATTTGCCCTACTATTTTTCCGTCAAATATCGCTGTATCGTCATTTGAGTCATAATTGTATTCTAAATTATCAACTTTTTCAGAATACTTATCCGCAGATACTAAATCATTTCCGACGTTATAATCGTTTTTAGAACTATTCGCAAAATTATTGTCGTAATAGTTGATTCCGCCGTCACCAAGAACCGATTTAGAAATCGGCTTTGTATCGTACAAATCTATACCTACGTAGTTTTTTGGTTGAGTTTTTCCGCTGAATAGTTTTGTTGTGTCGATATGCGTTTGCACGTATTCACGATTCGGTCTTTCTTCAAATTCGGGTAAAACTGTCGGTTTTTGTGGCAAAATCGTGTTGTTTTTGCTCAATTCACTGCTATTTTGCTCGATATCGAACCCGAAAGCCGCATTGCTCATGCTTTGCGCAATTGTATCTTCAATTGCGTGATATACTGCGCTAAATACCGTTTGTTTATCTCTGAAACGTACTTCCGTTTTGGACGGATGAACGTTGACATCAACATCTTCAAACGGCATCAGTACGTCCAAAATAAACATCGGATACGTACGTTTCATAAGATATTGCGCATACGCACGCTCGACAGCGGTCTGAATCGTAGCGTCTTGCACCGCTCTGCCGTTGACGATAATGGACTGATAAGTGCGATTCGGCTTGGTGTAATCAACCATTGACGTAAAACCGTTTACGCGGATATTCCCTCTTTCGTTTTCAACTATCGGGAGCAAATTATCCGCAACTTTTGCGCCATATACCGAGTAAATAGCGTCCCCCAAACTTCCGCCGTCGTTTGACAAAATCACGCCTTCTTCATTTGACAAAGTGATTGCGATTTGCGGATTTGCAAGAATCAAAGCCTTCATCGTATCTTGAATATAGTGCAACTCGCTGGTCGCTTTTTTGAGGAATTTGAGACGAGCGGGCGTATTGAAAAACAAATTTTCAACGCTTATAAGCGTGCCTTCTGCCCTGTTGCTTTCGCCCTCAAAAGTCACCATTCCACCGCTAAGCGAAATTTGTGACGACGTTTTTTGCGCCTTGCTTGCAGTAGTCAACGTAACGTTGCTCACCGATGCAATACTCGCAAGAGCCTCGCCCCTGAAACCGAGCGTCGAGAGGCTGTCGAGATCAGTAATTTTGGAAAGTTTGCTCGTTGCATGCGGCAAAAACGCGCTACGCATGTCCTCTTTTTCGATGCCGATGCCGTTGTCGCTGACTTGAATTTTGTCAAGTCCGCCCTCTTCAACGTACACGTCAACGCGCGTTGCGCCTGCGTCTATCGAGTTTTCAACGAGTTCTTTGACGACGGACGACGGTCTTTCAACCACCTCGCCTGCTGATATCATATTGAAAACGTTTGAATCGAGAATATTAATTTTGCTCATATTTTTTCTCCGCAATCAAAGATTGCAAGTTTTATTCTTCAAGTTGTTTTTTGAGGTCGCTCAAAATCGTGAGTGCCTGCAGCGGCGTGAGATTATTCACGTCCGTATCGCGGATTTGCTTTTCGATTTTGCTTTCGCCGCCGTCGAAGAAACTTACCTGCGCAGTCACGTTTTTCTTTGCGGACGAGAGCAACATCTCGTTGGTATCGCGGTTTTTGGAGTCCTCTTCGAGCGAGCGCATAATGTTTTTTGCGTGATCTATTACGGGTTTTGACACACCTGCGAGCGACGCGACTTCTATACCGAAACTTTGCGACGCTCCGCCCCTCACGATTTTGTGCAGGAACACGATCGTATCGTTTACTTGCGATACAAGCACCCTGTAATTCTTTACGCCTTCGAGATCTTCAAGTTCTGTAAGCTCGTGGAAGTGCGTTGCAAAAAGCGTCTTTGCTTTTATGTTTTTTGTGATATATTCAAGCACCGCCCACGCAATGGAGAGCCCGTCGAAAGTGGAAGTTCCCCTGCCGATTTCGTCGAGAACGAGAAGGCTTGACGACGTTGCATAATTGAGAATCGTCGCAACTTCTATCATCTCCACCATGAACGTACTTTGACCGCCGCTCAAATCGTCACTCGCCCCGATTCTCGTGAAAATACGGTCGGTAAGCGAAATTTCTGCGGATTTTGCAGGAACGAAACATCCGATATGCGCCATCAAAGTGATGATTGCAACCTGTCTCATATACGTACTCTTACCAGCCATATTCGGACCGGTGATAATCATCGTTCTGTTTTCGCCGTCGTCGAGCAGCGTATCGTTTGGAACGTACGCTCCCTTATCGAGCAGCGTTTCCACGACAGGATGCCTGCCGTCTTGAATATTGATGCTCTTCACTTTCTTGTTGATGAGCGGCTTTACGTATCTGTTTGCAACGGACACGTTTGCAAAGGACAAGAGACAATCGAGCGTGCTAAGAGCCTGCGCGTCGGCTTGAAGAGTCGCAAAATTCTCAATGCACAAAGTTTTAAGTTCGGTGAAAATCTTATCCTCGAGCATTTGCACGTTCGCCTCTGCGGAGAGGATTTTTTCTTCCAATTCCTTGAGTTCTTGCGTGATATACCTCTCGCCATTGACAAGCGTTTGCTTGCGCTCGTAGCGATACGGCACCTTATCGACGAAGGATTTTGACACCTCGATATAGTATCCGAAAACCCTGTTATATCCCACTTTGAGCGTGCGGATGCCCGTTTCGTCGCGCTCCCTTGTCTCCAAATTTGAAAGCCAGTTGCGAGCGGAAGTCTTGATTGAGCGCATCTCGTCAAGAGTTTCGTCATAACCTGCCTTTACAAATCCGCCGTTTTTATAACTGTTTACTCCGTCTCTATCGAGTGCGCTACTGAGCGTTTCATATACGGATTTCAGCGGATTGAGTTCGCTATTCACCTTTTTGAGCATGCTTGCGGACATCTCTTTGAGCGCAAGTTTGATTTGCGGCAACACTTCCAACGTATCGCTAATAGAAAGCAAATCTTTAGGAGTGGAATTTCCGTATGCAAGCCTGCCGTTCAGTCTTTCGAGGTCGCGAGCCTGCTCGAGAGCCGCGCCCAATCTTTCACGCACGGCTTTGGAAGAAATAAGATCTTCCACCGCATCCAATCTTGAGTTAATAATCGCGCTGTCTTGAAGAGGCTGCTCAATCCATCTCTTCATATTGCGTGCGCCCATAGCGGTATAAGTCTTGTCGAGTACGCTCAAAAGCGAGCCTTGACGCCTACCGTCACGCGCACGCTCTGTCAATTCCAAGTTTCTGCGAGTGGAATTGTCGAGCATCATAAATGATTTATCGTGCAAGAATACTATTTTGTTGAGTTGTGCAAGCGAGCGTTTTTGCGTTTGCGCCAAATATTCCAAAAGTCCGCCAGTTGCGCTCACGGCAAACGGATGATTTTCAATCTCGAATACGGATAGCGATTGCACGTTGAAAGTGGAAAGTATCTTCTTCGTAGCCACGCTCAATCCGTACGCAAAGTCGTGATAGCAACGCGCCCTCTTCTCGCTTGTTTTGAAGAATGCGATTTTTTGATATTTCGCAAGAAAATCCTCGTTGCAAATAATTTCACTCGGCGCAATACTTCCCAAAAGGTAGGAAAGTTTGTCGAGATAGTTCTCGCCCTGATACTCATATACGCAGAATTCGCCCGTGGATATATCCGTCCAAGCGATGCCGAATGCGTTTGAGTTGGTAAAAATCGAGCAAAGATAGTTGGATGCCCTCTCGTCGAGAATGTCCTCTTCCATAACCGTTCCGCTGGATACCACTCTAACGACGTCTCTTTCCACTAGTTCGCCTTTTGCGGTATTTGCAGGATCGCTCAATTGCTCGCAAATCGCCACCCTATAGCCGTTTTCAATAAGTTTTCGAATATAGTTATCCACGGCGTGATACGGCACTCCGCACATAGGCGCACGCTCGCTCAAACCACAATCTCTGCCCGTAAGCGTCAAATCAAGCACTCTCGAGGCGGTTACGGCGTCGTCGAAAAACATCTCATAAAAGTCGCCGAGCCTGAAAAACAACAGGCAATCCGGATAATTGTCTTTCATGAGAAAGTACTTTTTCATCATAGGAGTAAGTTTATTGCGATCGATTTCCATACCTTAACCCTCCTTGTGTCCGAACAGCGACGCGGACTTCGACTGCGAGATTTTGACGTTGAAGAATTTGCCGATATCATCGCTCGTTCCCTCAAACGTTACGAGCCTGCCGCTCTCCGTTCTGCCGCACACCATACCCTCGTATTTGGGTGCAATATCCTCGCATAGAACCTCGAAAACACCGCCCACGTACGTGTCGGATATTTCTTTGGTTATCTTGTTTTGAAGTTTGATAAGCCTTGAAATTCGCTCTTGCTTGACTGAGTACGGAATTTGTTCCATTTTCGCAGCAGGAGTCCCTTTTCTCGGCGAATAAATAAACGTAAACGCATTTGAATAATGCACTTTTTCCACGATTTCCAGCGTTTTTTGGAAGTCCTCTTCCGTCTCCGTCGGGAAACCTACCATAATATCTGTTGTAATTCCGATATTCGGCATCGCTTTGCGAAGTTTCTCAATCGTTTGGAGATACTTTTCGCTGTCGTAGCGTCTATTCATATTTGCAAGCACTTTGTCTGAACCTGCTTGAATTGGAAGATGCAGATTATTGCAAATCTTGCTCGAGTGCGCCATTGCGTCAATAATATCGTCGTTGAGGTCTTTCGGGTGCGAAGTCATAAAGCGCACGCGGAATTTCCCCTCGATTTTGTCGATTTCTCTAAGCAAATTGGCAAAATTCACGTTTGGATCGTCAACGTCGTTGCCGTAGGAATTGACGTTTTGACCAAGCAAAGTTATCTCTTTATAACCCTCGTCAACGCACTTTTTCACCTCGTCGAGAACGCTGTCCATGTCGCGCGAAACTTCTCTTCCGCGGACGTACGGAACTATGCAATACGTGCAGAAATTGTTGCAGCCGTAAATGATATTTATCCAAGCGTTCGGATAACTCGTCCTCGTTTGCGGCGTTTTTTCGTCTATTTCGAGATAATTTTGAGGTTGCTCGGTATCGAAACAGCGATATTTTTTATCACTTCTCTTTTTGATGCGAGCGCGAGAAGATAGGACTTTTTCGATTTCGTCTTTAAGTTCTGCTATATTACGAGTGCCAAGCACTATATCCACGTACGGATATCTTTCTTTTAGGCTTTCGGCAACTCCGTCTTGTTGTGGCATGCAGCCGACAACTGCCAAAATAAGATTTGGATTGCGCTTTTTCTCGGCTTTTGTCACGCCGATATTTCCGAGCGCTCTTCTCTCGGCTGTGTCACGAATGCAGCAGGTATTGAATACGATGACGTCCGGATTGCCGTTTTCGGGACAATCGGAATATCCCATATTTTCGAGTATTCCTGCGATTTTCTCGCTTTCGTGAACGTTCATTTGACAGCCGTAGGTGTTTATCTTGTAAAACATATTTCTTCCTTTGCTTTGCACGTATATTGCGTGCGCGCGTAAGCGCGTTATTTTCTTCAACAAACTATTATACATAAAATTAGCGCATAAAACAATAATAATTTTGATGAAAAAACAGCCAAAAATCAAAAATCTTTTGAATAAGGAACAAAAACGCGCTCGCAACAAGAAAATTATCGTCACAACGGTTTTAGTTTTGGTGCTTTTACCAATCGTTTGCACGTCGATTGCGGCGGCAGGTTTTGCTATATGGGCAAACGGCGTAACGCTTGACAAAACTCTACTGCCCACAGCAAGCGCAAAGCCCGTATTTTACGATATAAACGGCGAGAAAATCGAGTATCTAACCGATGATTACGTACTTCCCGAGCAAATACCCGACAACCTCAAAAACGCCTTTATCGCGCTCGAGGACAAGCGTTTTTATTCTCACAAAGGCTACGATCCTATACGCATAGGCGGTGCGATTATAAACAATATCAAATCCCGTTCCATCAAAGAAGGCGCATCTACTATAACTCAACAGTTGGTAAAAAATACGCATTTGAGTAACAAGCGTACGGTGGATAGGAAACTTAAAGAAATCGCAATTGCCCGAAAACTTGAAAAAGAATATTCAAAAGACGAGATTTTGGCAATGTATTTGAGCGTAATATACTTTGGTAACGGCGCATACGGCGTAAAACAAGCCTCGAGGCTGTATTTTGACAAGGAAATATCCGAATTATCTCTCCAAGAGTGCGCAACTTTGGCAGGAATCGTAAAAAATCCTCGCAAATACTCGCCTTTTTCAAAAGAAGAAGATTGCATTTCACGCCGCAATCTCGTGCTTTCCGTTATGCAAAAAGAAGGATATATCTCGCAAGAAAGCCGAGATTTAGCCTCAAGTTCCCCTCTCGTCAAGGTAAAAGAAGGAAAACTCAACAAATCTCAAAAGAAATACTGCGATTACTATATCAAAAAAGCCACCGACGAAGTTTGCGATATGCTTTGTATCACAAAATACCAACTCAACAATTCAGGATATGAAATCTACACCAATCTTGACGTTTCTCTGCAAAAAGACTTGTATGACAATGCCAACAATTCAGCGTTATTCGAGAGCGACGACGTCCAAAGCGTTCAAATCGTCGTCGATAACAATCAAAACGCCGTCGTAGCGTGTTATTCCTCACTCGGCTACGATATAAAGCGGCAGGCAGGCTCCGTTATGAAACCGATTGCCGTATATGCTCCTGCAATCGATATGAATTTAGTATCACTTGCAACGCCCGTCGTGGATGAGAAAATCGACTTCGGCGGCTATTCACCCTCAAACTTTGGCGATAAATATTACGGCGAAACGACGATACGAGACGCAATCAAGAAGTCAATGAACAGTATCGCAGTAAAGACGTTAAGTTACGTCGGATTGCCCAAAAGCGCACAATACATTTCTAATTTCGGTGTAAATTTAGAATACTTTGCCCAAAATTACACTCTAGCACTCGGTGCAACAACAAACGGAGTGTCACCAATCGAGTTATGCTGCGCCTACACCGCTCTTGCAAACGACGGCGTATATAAAGCCAATTCTTTTGTCAAATACGTCGTCTCGGGCGTAAATAAAATATATGTTGGCGCTCAATCTCAAAGCCACAACGTCATAAAGTCATCAACAGCAAGTATAATAACAAGCGCTCTTTCAGATACTGTCAAAGACGGCACGGCACGCACGCTTTCCGCTCTTCCCTTTGAAGTCGCTGCAAAAACCGGTACTGCAGAACGTGCCGACGGCAAAAACAGCGACGCATGGTGTATCGGCTACAACGACAACTACACCGTCTGCGTTTGGCACGGCTCGGATAACGGAACGAGTGAAAAAGGCGGTGGCTATCCTGCGATGAACAATAAGACGATATGGCAAAGCCTAAACAAAATGCAATCACAGCCAACGTCAATATCATATTGCAGCGATATTGAATGGAAAGACGTTGATTTATACGCAAGCAAAAACTACAAACAAGTTATGCTCGCAAGCCCAAACACCCCGATAGAATACAGAAAAACCGAGATATTCCCTATCGGCGCAGCCATCGAGACGTCGCATTGTTTTGACGAGGTAGAAGATTTTGACTTTTCCCTTTTCGCCAATGCAAACCGAGTGCAAATCACTCTCGACACTCAAGATATTTATACCTACAAGATATATCGGGAGGATTTTTATGGCAATAACCTCGTTTGCACCCTTCAAGGCGACGGCGAGCAAAAGATATTTTACGATACGCCGCTTGCCTTCTTCGACGTCGTAAAATATACTGTCGAGTGTCATATATCCTCAAATTCCGATATAAAAAAGTCGTCAACCAAACTTGTTTACGTTGACGACCTATTCGATAACGATTTTAATAATAACGATAATTACGATAATCAAGACGAAAACCAACAAAAGGAAGATATTGATAATCTTGACGACGATTTCGCCGACGACACCGACGACACCGAATAATAATATCCTTAAACGTCGTAGTTTTGCATTATCATTATATCGCTTAATGCGTACTTTGTTTATTTAGACTATTTCTATGCCCTCGACTGCTTTTTTGACGAGCGAGTCAATGTCCATTGCCTTTTCCGCCTTTCTGACTCTGTCGAGTTTGGGATGTATTGCAGGATTCTTTGGCAGGAATATCGTGCAGCAATCTTCAAACGGCTCAATCGACGTCTCGTAAGTGCCGATTTTTCTTGCAAGAGCCATCGTTTCTTCCTTATCGAACGCAACGAGCGGACGGAAAATCGGAAGTCCTGCGCAATCTTCGGTGGAAGTCATGCTCTCAACAGTTTGCGATGCGACTTGCCCGAGGCTTTCGCCTGTAATTATCACCTTGCATTCGGTGTTATTTGCAACGATCGTTGCTATACGCATCATAAATCTGCGCATAATCGTAATCATAAACTCCGCAGGGCAAACTCTGTGAATTTCCATTTGAATTTCGGTAAACGGCACGATATAGAGCTTAATATCCGTTGCGTATTTGCTTACGATATTGCGAAGTTCAATAACCTTTTCCTTTGCTCTTTCCGACGTATAAGGCGGCGAGCAGAAATGGATTGCGCAAAGTTTCATTCCTCTTTTTGCCATCATATAAGCCGCAACCGGCGAATCGATACCGCCCGAAAGCAACATAAGTCCCTTGCTCGAGCATCCCACGGGAAGTCCGCCTGCGCCGCTGATTACGTCGCTGAACACAAACGAATATCCGTTTTCTCTTATATCGACCATAAAATCATAGTCAAAAGCGGTCAAATCCACCTTGAAGTGCGTATTGGCAAGCACCACTCCGCCAAGTTCTGCCGCGATTTCATATGACGCTTTGGGTATGTGCTTGTCCGCACGCTTGACTGTAATGCGGAATTTTGCATTTTTGAGCGCACACTCTTCCTCCGCTCTCAAAGCAACGTCTTTGAGGCACTCTTTTATATCGCAAAAGCCTTGATCTGCTTTGGTTTCGACCTTGTACGCAACGGACAACGAATAAATGCCGAACACTTTTTTGAGGCGATCTACAATCTCATCCTCGTCATCCAAATCGTAGTTCTCAACAAAATATCTGCCCTGCGAGCGAGTAAAATCGCACCCAATACCGTAAAGCGCGTGCTTGATGTTCTTAATAAGCAAACTCTCGAAATAATCGCGATTTTTGCCTTTCAAAAAAATTTCGCCGTAGCGGATTATTACAACTTTATCCATAATCTATCCTTATATTCTTGTATAATTCGTTAGTTTCTCGAGGCTGGCTTTGATTGTCGATACAATATAGTCCACGTCCTCTATATCGTTTTCGTATGAAGTGCTGAAACGGATAATTCCGTCCCTATGGCTCTCGTCAAGTCCGAGCAACGACTTAAACCTGCTCTCGTGATGCGATGAGCAAGCCGAGCCAATTCCGACCAAAATTCCTTTATCTTCGATATCGTGCAGCAGCACCTCTCCTCGCACGTTTTTGAACGCAACGGTAAGAATGTTCGCCGCACAGTTTTCGCTTGGAGAAATAACCGCTATATCATCTATCTCAGTTTGAAGTTTATCGAGCAGAGCCTCTTTGAAAGCGGCTTTTTTTGCGATATCGTCTGCAAAATTCGCCATACAACGCTCTGCAGCGTCGGCAAACCCCAAAATATTCGGAGCGTTTTCCGTACCCGAGCGAAATCCTTTTTCCTGACCTCCGCCGTACAAAAGCGGCTTAATAGACGTGCCTTTTTTGACAAACAAACCGCCTATTCCCTTCGGCCCGTGGATTTTGTGTGAAGATATCGAATACAAATCGACGTCGAGCGCACGCAAATTCACCTTGATTTTTCCAAACGCCTGTACCCCGTCGCTATGGAATATCGCATTCGGAGCGACCTTTTTGGTTAGTTTTACAAGTCTTGCAATATCGTTGATTGCGCCCGTTTCATTGCTTACGTGCATAATCGAGACGAGCGACACGTTTTCGTTAAGCAGTTTTTTGAATTCGTCAACGTCAACCGCTCCGTCCGTTTTGATAGGCGCAAACACCACGTCAAAACCTTGCGCCGCAAGTTGATTTGCGCCGTTGATAATAGCGTCATGCTCACCAAGCCCGACGATTACTCTGCTACCCTTTGCCTTTCTCGTGCAGAAGAGCGCGGTATTATCGGATTCCGTTCCGCCGGATGTAAAATAAAACTCCCCGTCGGGCGCATGGAGCGCATTTTTGATGCTCTCTCTTGCGTTTTTAATCTTCACCGACAACTGCACGGATGGCTTATATAGCGCGGACGGATTGAAAAAATCATCTATGCTTTCTTTCATAATCATAGATGCGGTCTCGGGATATATTCTCGTCGTCGCTGCGTTGTCAAGATAAATCAATTTGTCCATTTTCGGTTATCTAAACTTATATTTTGTCGTTTTCTATTTGTGTTATTCTTTCTCTGTTTGCGCTTTTGCGTTCTTAATGTTCTCGTTTATCAGCGCAACCATATACTCGTCCGGCGCAAAAAGCACCTTTTGGCTTATCCCCGTATCCTCGGGCATAAACACAATCTGATACACTCCAATATCGTACGCTCTGTTGCAAAGCAGGATATCGAAAGTTTTGCTATAATCGATAACGTCGTTTTGCTCGTTGCGGCTAACTGCGTCCTCGCCCTCAACCTTGTCGTGATAAACATCGGTCATAATTCCAAAACTCGTCACGTCCTTAAACAAAAGCGACAGCACGACAGTTTGCTTGTTTACGACGTCCTTTTTTACGATAACGAGTCGCGTGGGGCTGACTTCGTATATGTATTCCTTCGCAGTTTGGTTGTAAATATGGATAAACACAATTCCAGCCACAAAAAATACGGCGAATCCTATCATAAACAACCAATTATAGAAAATTGACGTCACCACGAACCCAAGCGAAAACAACACGAGGAACATCCCCGCCCATTGCAAACGCTTTGCGTGATGCGTTACGTCGATTTCAACCGATTGCGAATAATTGTCAACCATTATTTCACCTTGTAGTAGTCGTCTTTTTTGACTTTCGTCGTGAGTTTTCCAAAGGACACCTGAGCCTCGCCTCGTTGATTGATTGCAACGAGTTTGCCCTTCTTTTGCAAGGATTTAACGAACACGTTATCGCCGATTTTGAGCGGACTATCGTCGGGAACGTCCTCAACAACCGCCTCTTTTTCATAGTCAGCAGACATAGTTTCGAGCTGTTTACGGAGTTTTCTCGCCTCGAACAAATCCTTGTCCTCGATTTGCGGCTTATTCAAAATCTCCTTGATTTTGTCAAGCACTTCGTTCGCCTCTTCAACGCTGTTTTCTATGAGGCGTTTTGTTTCCTTGCGGATGCTCTCGTCAAGTTTTTCTCGCTTTTCTTCAATGCGTTTCTTCTCGATTTGCGCGTCTTTGAGTGCCTTTGCGGCGTTTTCCCTGTCAATGGACGCCTCGTTTACAAGTTCCGCCGCTTTCATGCGAGTCTGCTCTGCCGCTGTCAAAACGTTGTCGAACTGTCGTTTTTCAGCGGAAATTTTGCCCTTTGCGCTATTGATGATATCCTCTTTTAAGCCGAGTTTTTGCGCAATCGCCAAAGCGTTGGACGCACCGATTGCACCCATAACGAGTTTGTACGTGGGCGAAAACGTTTCGGAATTAAATTCCATAGACGCAGCAACCACGCCTTTCGTAACGAGCGCAAATTCTTTGAGGTCGTTAAAGTGCGACGTGATAAGCGATTTGCACCCGACTTTTAGCAAATACTCCGCAATACTCACCGCAAGTGCCGCACCCTCACCGGGATCCGTACCTGCGCCGAGTTCGTCAAACAGCACGAGCGATTTGGGCGTAATGATGTCCAAAATGCCAATCGTATTCTTGATATGCGACGAGAACGTCGATAAACTTTGCTGTATGCTCTGTTCGTCGCCGATGTCGCTATATACGCCGTCGAATATGGAAATATCCGCCTGTTTTGCAGGCACGTAAAGTCCGCTCATCGCCATAATCGTGAAAAGCCCGACAAGTTTGAGCGTAACGGTTTTTCCACCCGTATTCGGACCTGTTATAAGCAGCATTTTATCGTCTTTTTCAAGTTGCAACGACACGGGTACGACCTTATGCGGATCGATAAGCGGATGCCTTCCTGCTCTGATGCGCACGTATCCCTCATTGTTAAGTGTAGGTCTGACGGCTTTATATTCCCTTGCAAGTTGCGCTTTTGCAAAAATCATATCGAGATCGACGATATTTTGATACGACCACGAAATTTTGTCCGCACTTCCCATAATCGTCGATGAGAAATTACGCAAAATCCGCTCTATTTCAAGCTGTTCGTTGACAAGTTCCACCTTGAGTTCGTTGTTCAGTTCCACAACCTGCATAGGCTCCACGAAAAGCGTAGATCCCGATGCGGATTGATCGTGAACAAGCCCGGGAATCGAGCCTTTGAAGTCGCTTTTTAGCGGAATAACGTATCTATCCCCACGCATCGTAACGATGCTGTCCTGTAAATACTTGGAATATTGCGGCGACGTAATGAAAAGTTGCAATTTAGAGCGCACGTTGTCGTTGAGTTTGCGTATGCGGATGCGAATTTGTCTAAGTTCCGACGTAGCGTTGTCCGCAACTTCCGTCTCGCTCAAAAAGTCCTCAAAAATGCTCTTTTCAAGCGGCTCGTTTTCATACAGCCTACTCGCAATATCGTACAATATCGGGCAATCCTTGACGTTAGTAAGCGTTCTTTTGATTTTGTGCGCAACGCGTAGCGACCTTCCGACTTTCAAAATATCCGCAATAGAGAGAACTGCGCCCTTCTTTGCTTTTACGAGAATATCGGCAACGTCGTCAACGGCAAAATTCGGAGAAAGCGAGTATTCAAACAACACTTTATCCGCCTCTGCCGTCTCGCATAGTGCGTCGTTGGCCTCACCTATAGTCTCGAACGGAACGAGGCTTTTTGCCTTTTTCTTTCCGCCTGCCGACTGAGCAAAATCGCTCAATCTGGCAAGAATTTGCGGATATTCGAGAGTATTCAGACTTTTTGCGTCAAACATGTTTTTTTGCCCTTTAAGTTGAGATTTTTGTTTATCTTATCTTTGCGCCGACTTTGCGTTTGAGTACAGAAAGGATTTTTGCCATTTCCGTTGCAATTTCGTCGTCGGTAAGCGTACGCTCGAGCGATGAGAATGCAAAACTCATAGCAACGCTCTTTTTGCCCTCACCTATTTGCTCGCTCTTGTACGCATCAAACACTTTTGCGTCGGTTAGATACTTGATTTTTGCGCCGAGAACAGCGTCCGTCATATCGCCGGCAAGTACGCTATCGTCAACGACGACCGCAAGGTCGCGCTCGATAATCGGGAACTTGGAGAACGGAACGAATTTGCTTTTCTCGAGGCGATGTTTGTTGTAAATCTTATCGATAGAGATTTCCGCAACGTAAAGTCTGAAGTTGTCGATACCGTAGTTGTCTGCAACGTCGGGATGAATTTCACCGACGAAACCAACGCTTTGACCGTCAACCACAATCTCTGCGCCTCTTCCCGTATGCAAATACGGTCTTGTGGAACGCACGTATTTTTCATCGATATGCAACGCCTTGAACGTCTCTTCGAGTGCGCCCTTAATCGTGAAGAAATCAACGCCTTCGCCGTACATACCAACGCAAAGTCTGCTCTCTTCGTAAGGCAATTCTTTGAGCGGAAGTTCCTTCGGGAGATATACGTTCGCCACCTCAAAGAGTTTTGCGCCCTTATTGAAGTGCGTGATGTTATAGCACATCGTCTCGATCATGCTGTGCGTAAGCGTTGTACGCATAACGCTCAATGCCTCGCCGAGCGGATTCATAAGTTTGATTGCCTTGCGAGCGGTATCGTCCTCTTCGAGATTGAGTTGCGTAGCAAATTTCGGCGACGTAAAGGAGTACGTCACGCTCTCTGCCAAACCGCATGCGCAAAGCGTATTTTTGATGATATTGACAAACTTCATTTTGTCGGGAACGCCGCCCTTTGTGAGCGTTGCGTATTCAAACAAAGTGGGTTTAATGTGGCTATAACCATATACGCGGATGAATTCTTCCGCAATATCGTTTACACCCACGATATCTTCTCTGTCCTCTTTGACCTTTGCAATAAGGCATTTATCGCCGTCAACCACTTGGATTCCAAGTCTTTCGAGAATGGACACCAAAGCCGCTTTCGGCACTTTGCAGCCGAGGATTTCTTGAAGTTTTCTCGTTGTGAATTTGATTTCACGCACCTTTTGATAATCAACCTTAACGTCGATTATACCTTCAACGATGTCGCCTGCGCCCATTTGATATACGAGCGTCAAAGCACGTTTCAAGCCGTACTCTTGCGATGCAAAATCGATGCCTTTTTCAAATCTTGCGGAACTGTCCGAGCGCAAATTGAGCGCACGGGACGTACGTCTTACGTTGTCGCGAGCAAACTTCGCCGCCTCGAACACCACTTCCGTAGTATCGGGTTGAATGCCGCTGTTTTCGCCGCCCATAATACCTGCAACCGCAACGGGCTTGTATGCGTCGCAAATTACGAGCATACTGTCGTTAAGCGTGTTTTGTTTTCCGTCGAGAGTTTCAATCGTTTCACCGTTTTGCGCATTGCGTACGACGATTTTATCGCCTTCCAGTTCTCTCTTATCAAAGGAGTGCATCGGTTGACCGATTTCCGTAAGCACGTAGTTGGTGATATCCACGATGTTGTTAATCGGACGAATACCCACCGCGCGCAATCTCGATTTAATCTTTTGAGAGGACGGGAAAATCTTGATATTCTTCACGCCTGCCGCCATATATCTTGGGCAAAGTTCTTGATTTTGCACGTCAACGCTCACCATATCCGTGACTTTTTCGCCGATATCGCTGACCTTATAGTCTATTTCGGGTTCTCTGCAAGACGTTTTGAGCGCAACTGCAACTTCTTTTGCCATCTTATAAATACTGTTGCAATCGGGACGGTTTGCCGTAACGCTTACGTCGAGGATAATATCGTCGTGACCAAGCGCTTTAAGTGCGTTTTGACCGAGCGCCGTACCCTCTTCAAAGCGGATAATATCCCCCATTTTTTGATTTTGCACGTCGTCCTCCGTTACGCCGACTTCTTCGAGACCGCAAAGCATACCCTCGCTAAGCACGCCGCGGAGTTCGCCCTTCTTGATGTCGTGTCCGTCCGCAAGATGTGCGCCGTCAAGCGCAACCGCAATGGTCTCGCCGCCCTCTACGGGAACGTTGGTAACGACTTGTATCGTCTTTTCGCCGATGTCGATTTGTGTAACACGCAAACGGTCTGCGTTGGGATGTTTATCGACCTTGACGATTTTACCAACGACCACGTTGGTCGCTTGTTTTTCTTGATATATAATTTCTTCAACCTCAAAACCGATTGCAACGAGTTTCTTCGCAAGCACTTCGGGTTTAACGTTGATATCTACGTAATCTTTAAGCCATGAAATTGGAACTAACATACCCTCGCCCCCCCCTTAATTGAATTGTTTAAGAAAACGCACGTCGTTTTCATAGAGCATTTTGATGTTGGGAATGCCGTATTT
>DBJV01000077.1:11489-22020 GCA_002297185.1 Christensenella sp. UBA767 | reverse complement strand
GCTATCGATGCCGCACATATCCAAAACTGCAGGATTTACGATGCCTGCGCCGAGGATTTCAACCCAGCCAGTACCTTTGCAAACACGGCAGCCTTTTCCGTGGCACATAGAGCAAGTAACGTCAACCTCAACCGACGGCTCCGTGAACGGGAAATAAGACGGACGCAAACGTACTTTCGTATCCTTTGAGAATATCTTTTCCGCAAACGTTTGCAAGCAGCCTTGCAAGTCGCCCATCGTTATATGTTTGTCAATCGCAAGTCCTTCAAATTGATTGAAAATCGGGCTGTGCGATGCGTCGTCGTCGCTCCTATACACCTTACCGGGCGACACGATACGAATGGGCGGTTGTTGATTTTGCATAATTCTTGCTTGAACAGCCGACGTTTGCGTACGCAAAACGATGTTGTCGTTGACGTAGAAAGTGTCTTGCATATCTCTTGCAGGATGGTCTTTCGGCACGTTGAGCAATTGGAAGTTGTACAAATCACTTTCGATTTCAGGACCTTCCGCAACGGTAAATCCCATACCCGTAAATATATCTATAAGCTCGTTTTTTATGAGCGTGAGCGGATGCAAAGTGCCGACGTTTGCGCCGTTTGAAGGCAAGGTTACGTCGATTTCCTCTGCTTTGAGCCTTGCAAGTTTCTCTTCTTGCTCGATTTTCGCGCTCTTTTCGTTGAGTGCGCCTTCCACAACGCCCCTCAATTCGTTGACGAGTTTGCCCATATTGGGACGCTCTTCTTTGGGAACGTTTGCCATATCTCTCATAAGCAAGGATATTTCGCCGCTTTTGCCGAGATATTTGACTCTGACGTTATTAAGTTCCGCTGACGTAGTTGCCTCAGCAATCATCTGCAAAGCGGAATTTTTGATGCCGTCCATCTTTTCTTTCATAAAATACTCCTGACAAAACTTGCACTCGCGCTTGCGTGTGCGTGTGATAACTAAAAAATAATATCAAAAGAAAATATATTAGTCAACAAAATAACAAAAAACGCCTCAATTAAGCGTATTTTAGCTCGTAATTTTCTAAAAATCGGAAAAATCAAACCGCCCTCTTTCAATCATTTCCTTTGCGCATCGGATACAACCTCACCGTTACTCTTTCACAACGACGGTTATATCAAGCGGTTTATCCGCAAGTTTTATAAGATGCGTTCCTTTGATTTGCGTATTTCCGAGAAATATTTTTTCCTCGTCGCCTTTAAGAATTTTCACTTTATGCGTCGTATCTTTTGATTTGAATGCAATGTCCGCACTCACAACGTTAGACGGCAAATGTGGAGACAACCTCAATACGTCGTGTTGTACAGATAGTCCAAAATTTATCGTCGAAAATTTATACATCGGCTCAAAAGTATTCTCGAAATCAATGATTTTTGAAATACTTTTCTGCTTCTTCGCCTCTTTGACATCATCAAAGTATATCTTCATAAATATATCCGAGCGCAACGCCGATGCAAGCATAGACAGGTTTTCTTGTTGCGATATCACGCAGTATTTTCTGTCAAGCAACGAATTTTGCCACACTTTTGCATGTCCGCTGGAGGACGTCGTCATATACTTCTCTGCTCTTATTGCGTACATAAACTCGTCAAGATTTTCCTTGTCGCTTAGTTTTGAAAAGAGTGTAAGAAAATTGATTTTCTGCGTTTCCGTGGCATTTGCAAAACTATCGAATTTATCGAATATTTCAAGCGGCGAATAATGCACGGAAAAATCGTAATACAACACGCTTTGCACGCTGTCGAGCAAATGTACGTACGTCGAGTAAATATTATCAATCATATCCACAAAAGATTTTTTATGCGCCTCTCCGCTATACCCTGCGTTTATCGCACACAAACTCAAAAACAGTTTCGACTTCGAATATGCCTTATATTTTTTGTCAAGCAATACGTTTCCGTCGTCGTTTACGTACTTTTTTGCGATTTTCATAACTTGCGTAATCGTTTTCAAGTCGTAAAACACAAAATACGCCTTTTCAAGCAGCACGTACAAAAACGCCTCTTTCATATGCGAAATTTCGCCGAAAGTTATCGTTCGCATTTTGTTTTGCTCGTCAAAAATCGTTTTCACCCTGTCGGTAATAAAGATATAATCGGAATGTTCCAAACAGAACCTTGCAAGTTTAACACATCTCGGCTCGTTTTCGACACTCGGCAAATCTTCAAGACAAGCATAATCCGCCTTCAAAAGCGGCTGCATCAGGTCTTTATTTTCAAGAAAATCATCAAAAATCCCTTTATATTTCTTACTTTTAAGTGAAAAAAGAGCAAATTTTATGTGCCTTTTATAATATTTGTCGTTGACCGCCCCGCATTCCTCTGGCAACGGCATACTGCGTACGTACTCTCTAGAGTCGGAATTGAACTCACTCTCCGACATCTTTTTTGCATATTTGTCGCACGGTTTTTCCCTTGTAAGCAAATATATCGCAAAGAAAACCGCCACCGTAATAATAGTTATCGCATAAACCATACACTATTTATTGCCAATAATTCCGCTTTTTAGAAAAAAAATCACGAAGAATTTTACAGAAAAATGCAATTTCAAGGCGTTAGAACGTCATTTTTTACAAAAGAAAAAAGAAGGCTCTTGCACCTTCTTCTTTCATAGCGAGATTAGTCTGTAAGCCGAGTTCTGTGTTTGACGGTCATCTATCTAGGACGTACATTTCTGCACGCCTCAAGCGATGTGGGGAACTTTGCGGGCCACTTTTTCACGTTCCCGATCTTGCATCGAGTGGGGTTTACATCGCGCATTGTCGCCAAATTGCGGGTGAGCTCTTACCTCGCCTTTCCATCCTTACCGAAAAATCGGCGGTATTTTTCTGTTGCACTGTCCTTGAAGTCGCCTTCACCGGGAGTTACCCGGCACCCATGCCCTATGATGCTCGGACTTTCCTCAAATATTTCATGCGACCGTCCGGCTAACTCGCATATTGATTAAACCACATTTACATAAAAAAAGCAAACGAAATCGGCATTTTGCCCTCGTTTGCTCTTCGATATCGATTGAATATCGTTATTTTGCAATACTTTCCTTGTATCTTTGCGCCCACGCCTTCATCTCATGCGCATGCGGCACGGCGTATTTGCTATAATCGTTTCCGCCGATAAGCCTCGCCACCTCATCCGTATCGTCCTCGAGCAAATCGACGTGCGTAAGCGTTTTCCCGTTTTGCGTGGATTTTGCAATGAGATAATGACTGTCCGCCATAGCCGCTAGCGACGGCATATGCGTGACGGCAATAACCTGCCTGTTGCGCGATATATTGCACATCTTTTCGGACACCACAGCGGAGATATTACCCGAAATTCCGGTATCTATCTCGTCGAAAACCATCGTTCCGATTCCGTCAATGCCAGCCACGATATTCTTGAAAGCGAGCATAAATCTCGACATTTCACCGCCTGAAATGATTTTTGCAAGCGGCTTAAGCGGCTCACCGACGTTTGGAGAAATCAAAAATTCAACGCTATCCGCGCCGTTTGCGCTTATCTCGTCAGGTTCGTCGGTCGTTACGATATCCACCTTAAACGTCGATCCGCTCATACCCAAATCGCAAAGTTCCTTCGTGATATCCTTTTCAAACTTCTTTGCGACTTTTTGTCGGAGCGCCGTAAGTTTTTGCGCATCGTCAACCAGTTCTTTTTGTGCGGATTTTATTTCTTTTTCAAGTTTCTCAACGGTTTCCGCTGCATTTGCAAGCATATTTGCCTCTTCGCTTGCACTCTGATAGAACTTTTGCAAAGCCTCGAAATTTCCGCCGTATTTATGCAAAATCGTGCGCACGACCTCCAATCTTTCCTCGATTTTCTCAGCCGAACGAGCGTCGAAATCCAGCCTTTCAAGCATATCCTCCAGCGTATCGCTTATGTCTGCAATCTCGACTTTTGCGCTGTCCAACCTATCCGTAATCGGCGCGATTTGATCGTCATAACTTGAAATCGTATTGAGCAGCGACGAGCAATTTTTTATAGATGCGCTCACGCTTGTGGAATCGTATCCGTCAAGAATGCGCTTTGCGTCCGACAATGCGGAAAGTATCTTTTCCATATTGCGGATACGCTTACGTTGCGCCAAAAGTTCCTCTTCCTCGCCATCTTTTACGTCCGCTTTTTCGATTTCCTCAATCTGATACGTAAGCACGTCGAGTTTTCTTTCCCTCTCGCCTGCGTCGCCGAATTTTGCAAACTCGTTTTTGAGCGACACGTACTTTTTGTGCGCTTTCGCAACGCTTTCCTTCGCGCATCCAACCGCACTTTCTCCCATATCGTCGAGAAGTTTGATATGATTGCTGCTCTTAAGCAAGGATTGATGCTCGTGCTGCCCGTGAATATCCACAAGCATTTCAGTCAATCCTTTAAGGATTGAAAGCGTGGAGATTCTTCCGTTTATGCGGCACTCGTTCTTGCCGTCAACCGTCATTTTACGGCGCAAAATCAGCACGTCCTCGGCGTCTATTCCCAAATCGTCGAGGTATTCCTTGACGTTCGGATTGAGATAATCCTCAAACACCGCCTGCACCACGGCTTGCTCCGTGCCGTATCTTATAAGCGACTTATCCGCTCTTTCGCCCAACACGAAATTCAGCGAGTCTATAATTATAGACTTGCCCGCGCCCGTTTCGCCGCTCAAAACGTTAAGTCCGTTTGAGAGCGACAATTCAAGTTTGTCGATTAGTGCGATGTTTTCAATTGATAATTGAGAGAGCATTTTTTATATTGATTAACTAAAAAGTCTGTTTGCCTCAAGCAAATCTTCGAGTCTGCGACGCACGGTATCGACGTGTTCCACACCGTCAACTGCCACGAATATAGTATTATCACCGGCAACTACGCCCAAAACTTCGTCGTATGCGAGCTTGTCTATAAGTTCAGCCGCAGGACCTGCGCTGCCGACTTCCGTGCGCAACACGATGAGATTTCCCGAACTGCGTATGGAAATAACCGTATTTTTGAACATATTGAGATATTTATCTGCGGCATTAGTCTCTTTTGGTTGCTGTGCGGCATATTTATAATGTCTGCCGTCGCTCGCAAGAGTTTTTATAATGCCCATATCCTTGATATCACGCGATATCGTCGCTTGCGTTACGTTAAAACCCTCTTGACGCAAATACTCAACGAGTTCTTCCTGCGTATCGATATCGTGTTTGGAAATGATGTCCAAAATTTTGAGTTGACGATTTGCTCTAGCCATAATTACACCTTATCCTTTGGATTTACCGTGAGGTAACTCCCCATCTGTTCATCTTTTGAAGTAGTTTTTTATAAAAATCATCGCCATTAGCAATGATAAATTTCGCCTTATTAGCGGATTTTTCCACTATGATTTCGTCGCCGTCTTTCACGCATGCGACAAACTTTCCGTCCGCAAAAATGCTTGCCGNNGGTTTCACTTCCGTGCAGCGCAAGTACGATTTTGGAATTCGCTCCCACCACCAGCGGACGAGAATGCAACGAGTGCGGACAAATCGGATTGATTGTAAGCGCGTCAACGGACGGACTGACAATCGGACCGCCTGCCGAAAGCGAATATGCCGTCGAGCCTGTAGGCGATGCCACAATCGCGCCGTCGCTGTGATAGCAATCAACAAAATTGCCGTCTATATACAAGTCAACGTATATAGGTCTCGAAGTCGCGCTCTTAATCACAACTTCGTTGAGAGCCTGAAACTCGCATCCGTTTGCACCACCGCAAAGCAGCATCTTTTCGGTGCATTTGCGCTCTTTAATAGCCTTAATGATGTTTTTTGGCTCTTCGTTTTTCTCGCAAGACGTCAAAAATCCGAGATTTCCGAGGTTTACGCCAAAGAACGCGATATCTCTTCCTTTTGCCTCACGAACCGCCTCGAGCATAGTCCCGTCGCCGCCGAAAACAAGTGCAACTTCAGTACCGTTTTGGTACTCTTCGCCGGTTTTGAGTTCGTAAACGTCAAAATCGCCGTCGTTTTTCAATTCTTCAACGATGGCAATGCGCTCTTTTATATCGGTCAAGCCTGCTTTTGTAACGATTGCAACTCTCTCTTTCATTTATGCGTATTATACAACTTTCCCTATTTTAATACAAGTATAAAATGAATATTTTATATACTTTTTGCAACTTTATGCAATTTTTTAATTTCTTGCCACTAAAACCCTACGATTTACAAAATATTGTATGAAAAATTTTTTAGTTTTCTCAACATCGCAAATCCTAAAAAATGCCTATATTTTAGTTTTGAAATATGCCTGATAATTCCCTTTTGTGCTTTTCGTCAATGTGTTTGACATTTTTTCGCCACGATGTATAATAAAACTATGTTTGAAACATTGATCGGTATAACAGAATTTGGCACAAAACTCGTCGCGGGACTCTCGGGACTTGTTTTTGCTATCATAATCGTCGTGTGCGTATTTTTCGGCAAGAGCAAAAAATCCAAGCCGTCCTACCCCGATACCAAGATAGGCAAGCACGACCAAAACGCCGACGATACCAAGAAAAAGAAATCCAAAAAGTCCAAAGACAAAGACGGCAATTCTGAAAGCAACGACAACGCAGACAACCAACCCGATGTCAAAACGGAAACAACCAATACAACCTCAACCACCGATAGCGAAAAGAAATAAAAAATCGGTAAAAAGAATTACACTCACAAATAATTCAATCAAAAAACAACCAAAAAGAGTGGCATTAGCCACTCTTTACTTTTTCATTTCTCATCAAGTTATACAGTCAATCAATCGCAAGGCTTTTTCAAATACAGCAGATATTCGACGGTCTTATTCTCGTAACGTATTGGCGAAGTCGTCTCACCCTTTATAACGAAACCGCAATCGAGAACGTAATTCTTTACGTTTTCAAGTGCATTTTTGCGTAGTTTCTCGCTTTTTACTATCCCGTTTTTGTTGAGAGCCGATTTGTCGAGTTCAAATTGCGGTTTAACCAATACGACAGCCTCACCGCCGTTTTTCAACAGCGAAAACATAGAGCCAAGCACGTATTTAAGAGATATAAAACTCAAATCGCTGCACAGAAAATCCACTTGTTTAAGCGGCGGAAGTTCCCTTGCATTCGCACGCAAAAACTCCACTTTTCTGCTATCTAACAATCTTTTATCAAGTGCGCATTCCCCAACGTCAATCGCAAGCACCCTACCTGCGCCGTGCCTCAACAGACAATCCGTAAATCCGCCGTTCGAGCAACCGATATCTGCGCAATATTTGCCGCTGACGTCAATATTCCACTCCTCAAACGCCTTTTCAAGTTTATACGCGCCTTGCGATGCAAAGTTTTGATTATCAGAAATTTCTATTTTATTATTATCGTCAACGTCCTCACCGCTCTTTGTCACCGCTTTTCCGTCAACGAAAACGTTGCCGGTCTTTATCAGATTTTCGGCATACGTGCGAGATTTCAGATTAAATTTTTCTTGAATATACTTGTCAAGTCGCATATCGTTAAGCGTGTTTTTAATAAACTCTGCGGTGTATTTTTGTTTACTGAAAAAGTTTTATTCAACCTCTACCAAACAAATCAAACAAACAGAAATTATATCAACTTATTTCGTTTTCATTTCCTTTGATTTTGTCGATTGCGTAGCGGTTTTGCTATCGTTTTTATTCAATTTTTCGAATTTCTCGTTCTTATCGGATTTGCCGTTTGATTTGTCCGCTTTTCCCGTCTTTTCGGCTTTGTCGGCTTTATTTTTCTTGCGGATTTTCCTCTCTTCTTTTGAGAATATGGCAAGTATTCGTGCCACGAACATAACGAAATCTTTTGAGTTCTCAATGGCGATTTTCTTCATAAACGCCTTGCCGCCTATCGTCATTGCCGAAACGAGTGCCGACACCGCAATAGACACCACGATTTGCCACGTCTCTTGCAAAGATACGGTGATTTTGACAACCAAAGCCGCAGCGCACGCACCCGAAATAATGCTGAAAATATCGCCGATTATATCGTTGCAAACGCTCGACACGGTATCGCTGTTTTTCACGAGATTTAACGCCGTTTTTGCGCCGTAAACCTTCCTCGACGCCATTGAAATTATAGGCGTAACGTCGCATGACGTGACCGCTACGCCGATTGCGTCAAACAAAATACCGGTAAGCACGAGGAACGCAAGGAGTACTATAACCACGACAAGCTGATCCGCATTTTCCACAAGGTTGCTTATATAAGAAAAGAAAGCGGACAACACAAGCGAAATTACAATCGCCTTAATCCACCAAATATTACGTTTTTTCTTAGGTTTTTTCTTCTTGTCGGGATGTTCGCCTTTCGGTTGTTTCGCGGTTGCCACGTCGGTTGAAATTTTATCGATAGACACAACATTCTGATTATCTAACGCACCGTTTTGACTTGTTTGTCCATTTTGTACGTTTCGGCAGTTTTGCACGTTTTGACTGCATTGACCGTTTTGAGAGCTTTGCATATTTTGCACGTTTTGACCGTTTTGCGAAAAAGAAATACCATCGGAAGATTTATCTTTCGATGGCTCGGATGTATTGGAGGCGTCCGCCTCTGTTTGATTGAGATTATCCACAAAATACCTCAAAAATTATTGCTTTGGATGGTGGTGACAATTTGGGTAAACCTTGCGCCATAGGTTCGGTAGGATTTCCCTGCGTCAAAACTCGTCGTCGCCGTCCGAGAAGTTTCCTATTACTCGTCGCATCATCTTCAAGAAGAAACCGAATCGCCACTTAGAGCACACTATAATCCCCAGATTGCCTCAAAGAACAGTCTAGAAGATTTCCTTGACAGATTCCGCCCGCCCTTATCTTTTTTTGCAGCGTACATTTCATTGGGCAATCACCGTCGCGTATTGGCCATACGAAAAGGCGTGGTTCCCTAATCCCTATACGTCACTCAAAGCAGGCTACACTGTACACAGCATTTTCACACCGCATATCAGGTTTCACCCCAGTCAGTCGGCAGTTTTTACATTGCCCACCGAGTTGGGTCTCCACGGAAATTGGTACGGGGTTTGCATGCCGTTGCAAGCCGCCCAAAAACCTCAACTCCCAGCAACAGCCCCAATTTGGGCAAAAGAAGCCGTCACCAGAAACTTCATCGATATGCCCTTCGGCGATATTTTACCCCCGCCTCCGAGTCGGTGGAATCTGACTAGAATACTGCACCACCATTTTATTATATTATACACAATACGTTAAAAATGTCAAATACAGCTACAAAATACTCCAAAATCAGCCATACCTGCGGCAAAAATCGTATAAAATCAGCTGTTTAGCGTCACTTCGTCGAGTTCTTCGAGGAAAGCGTCAACTCTCGCCTTACTTCTTCTCGTAAGCGCAAGCAAGTCGCAAAGCGGCAGATTTGCAAGATTTTCGTCTGCGTAAGATTTGGCATTTTTCAGCACCTCGCCGTTCATTTGCAAGTCGAAAATCGGCGTTGTCGAACGTCCGCTCTGCCTTGTCCCGATAAAATCCCCTGCTCCACGCATCGCAAAATCCGCCTCCGCAAGGTACTGTCCGTCGTTGCTCTTGCACAAAATATCCAGTCTTTCAACCGCTTTTTCACTCTGTGAGGACGAATGCAAATAACAATGCGCCTCCGATCCGTCACGTCCCACTCGTCCACGCAACTGATGCAACGATGCAAGCCCGAATCTGTCCGCATTGACAATCAATATTTCAGTCGCCTTGGTATCGATACCCACCTCGATAACCGTCGTCGCCACCAAAAGCCTTGTCTTTCCGCTTGCAAAATCGTTCATTGCGCTCTCTTTTTCCTCGTTGGAGAGTTTTCCGTGAATGACCGAAGTCGGATATTTATCGATTACGAGCTTATAATCGCGCACGAAACTCTCAATCGACGTCAAATCATTACCCTCTGCATCGACAATCGACGGACACACGATAAACGCCTGTTTTCCAGCATCTAACGCACCGCAAATGCGTGATACAAGCCCGTCGAGGTCGTTTGAAGCACTCGTAATCACGTCCGTTTTTGCGTCCTCTCGCTTTTCAATACGAGAAATTGCGATATCGTCGTAAAAAGTGAGTGCCATAGAGCGAGGAATAGGCGTTGCCGTCATACTAAGCACGTCGCACGCCCCTTTCTTTTCGAGTTTACCTCTCACGTTCACACCAAAACGATGCTGCTCGTCGATAATCGCAAGTGCAAGATTTCTATATATCACGTCGTCGCTAACAATCGCATTTGTGCCTATTATGCAGGAAATTTCACCGCTTTTAAGCCCTTCGAGTATGACTTTTCTCTGTGCTGCTGTCGTGGAACTCGTAAGCAGTGCAAATTTAATTCCTAGTTTATGCGCAAGCGGCGCAAATTTCTCCGCATGTTGTTTTGCAAGTATTTCCGTCGGAGCCATAAGCGCGCATTGCTTACAACCGCAGGCGGCAAGATACATCGCAAAAAACGCAACCGCAGTCTTTCCGCTCCCCACGTCGCCACTTATAATTCTCGACATCGTATGCGACGATTTCACGTCGCTTAAAATATCTTCAAACGCTTGCATTTGTGATGCCGTCGGAGCAAAATTCAAAGCAGAAAT
>DBJV01000077.1:2898-11461 GCA_002297185.1 Christensenella sp. UBA767 | reverse complement strand
GGCTAAATTATAAAATACTTTTCTCTCTTTTCTGCCGTTATTGCGTAGTTTTCTGTAAATTGAAAGCACAATGGCAATATCAAGAGATGCGAGAGATTTCACCGCTCTTTCCGCAATATCGAGGCTTTGCGGACAATGTGCCAGTTCAAAGCACGTCGCCATATCTTTGTTGATTTTTGCAAGACTTCCCTCGTACTTTACGCTTTGAAGAGTGTCGAGTGCAGAATAAACTATATTCTTATATGCATTCTGCCCCATAACGTTTTTGAGCGGATATACGGTGTAAATGCCGTCGAGTTTTGATATCTTCTCTATCTTTTCGAGCGACGGATTTACGACGTTAAGCGCGCCTCTATCCGACGTCAGCCTTGTGAGCATTCTATAATTTTGCCCAACCTGAAATCCGTCATGCAAAAACGGCATATTGAAAAACGTTGCCTTAAAATAAGTTTTGTTGTTTGAAAGATTGTCGCTGAACGTAACGTAAAAGGATCTTTTTCCTCTCGGCGATACTTCGCCCACCTTCTCGACTCGCCCTTCGAGAAGGCAAAGTTGATTTTGCGGAGCGTCCAGCACTTTCACAGGGCTTTGCAAATCGATATATTTTCTCGGCAAAAATGAAAAGACCTCGAACACGCTATTGATGCCAAGGTCGTGAAGTTTTTTCACCGTTGCGTCGCCGACGCCTTTTATATCTTTGAGTTGCAACATATCATTCAGCCGAAAGTATGTAGTAATAATGCGGTTGACCGCCTCTATAGCACGCGGTTTCCAGCCAATCGTACTCGTCGGCAACTTTTTGCATAAGTGCGTCTGCCTCTTCTTGCGTAACGTCTTGACCGAAATACACGGACAACATATCTTTTCCTTTTGCGAGTTTTTCGATCGTATCAAGCGTAGTTTGCTCAACGTCGGAGCCTTTCGCCACCAACTTTTTGTCGCAAATACCGATTATATCGCCCTCTTTTACGGAAAATCTATTCATTCTCGTAGAGCGCACGGCGTGAGTTACCTCAGCGCACTCGATGCTCTTTATAGCCTCGCACATGCTCTCGTAATTCTCCTCCGGCGTGCTGTCTGCGTCAAACATCAGCGATGCGGAGATACCTTGCGGCATATTCGTGGTCGGAATCACGAAAACTTGCGCCTTTGCAAGCTCTTTCGCTTGATTTGCGGCAAGAATGATATTTGAGTTGTTCGGCAAAATAAACACGTTTTTGGCGTTTGCCTCGTTGACGGCTTTGAGGATATCGTCAACGCTCGGATTCATAGTTTGACCGCCCTCGACGATGATATCCACCATCAAATCTTTGAATATATTTGCCATACCGTCGCCCGAGCAGATGGATACCATTGCGTAATCCTTGAGTTCGACTTCCTCTTCTGGCTTGTCGTTAGCGTGGATTTTGCGGTTTTGTTCGAGCATATTCTCGATTTTGACGCCGTCGAGTTCACCGAGATTGAGAGCCGCTTTAAGCGCTCTATCGGGGTGATTTGTGTGTACGTGCGTTTTCACAAGGTCAGTATCGCCGATAACAAGCACGCAATCGCCGATTGTGGTGAGATAATCGCGATATTTATCGATTGCAGCGTCCGTAACCTCGTTTTTGAGGTGCGTAATGAAATATTCCGTGCAATATTGGAACGTAATATGCTCGTAATCGTTTTCAAGCGGATCGAATTCCCCGACGCTCTTAATTTCGGCAAAATCGGTTTCTTGCACCTTTCCGCCGCTAATGAGGACGAGTTCCTCGCCCACGAGCGTGCGATACATACCGTCAAATACGGTTACAAGTCCTCTTCCGCCTGCGTCAACAACGCCTGCTTTCTTGAGAACGGGCAACATATCGGGCGTTTTTTGGAGTATTTGCTCGCCGGCGTCGATAACGCGTTTAAGGAAAGTCTCGAATTCGACCTTCTTGCCTCTACTTGCCGACGCGGCCTCTTCCGCCATAACTCTCACGACTGTGAGAATAGTGCCTTCCTTGGGTTTGGTAACGGCGCCGTATGCGATCTCCGTACCTTTTTTGAGACACTCTGCAAAAGTCTTTGGAGTCAAGTCCGCCTTGCCTTCCAGCGCAACGGCGAACCCTCTGAAAATTTGCGAAGATATAACGCCCGAGTTCCCTCTTGCGCCTCTCAACGCGCCTTTTGAAAACGCCATTGCGATTTCGTCGATGAGCAAAGACCCACAAGCGTTTGCCTCACGCATAGCCGATGCAAGCGTCAATGACATATTAGTGCCTGTATCGCCGTCGGGAACGGGAAATACGTTGAGTTCGTCAACGATAGTCCTGTTCATTTCCAGAGCCTTAACGCCGCCTGCCAGCATCTCTTTGAATTTTAATCCGTCAATTCTATTCATTTTATCGTATAACCTTACACGCGGATACCCACGACGTTGACGTGAACGCGCTTAACACGCATACCCGTAAACGTTTCAAGCGAGAACTTGACTGCATCCGCAAGGGACTTTTTTACTGCTTCAATGTTTACACCCACCTTCAAAACGACAAACAACTCGACGTAGATAAGGTTATCGACGGTTTGCACCACCGCGCCTTTGCCGAGTTGTGATTTGCCCCAAAGTTGACCGATGTTATCGCTGAAACGACGTGATACCAAATCTACCACGCCATAACAGTCCTGAGCGGTATGGCTTGCAACGGTTTGCATAGCCTCTTCGCTTATGGAAATCTTGCCAAATTTGTTTGAAGTTGTAAGTGACATATCCTAACCTTTTTATAAATATTACTATAAACAAATATTTTTTGCAACTAAAACGTAAATTTTGTGCAAATCGGTTGCAAAATTCAAATGTATTTGCTAAAATATCAATCGTTCAAATTAGGAGGTACAGTTATGTCCAGAGTTTGTAGTGTATGCGGAAAAGGCAGAATGAGCGGCAATGCAGTCAGCCACAGCAACAGAAAGACAAGACGCAGTTGGGCTCCCAACGTCCAAAAAGTCAAAGTCAATACTCCGACAGGCGGTGTTCAAGACGTTTATGTTTGCACTCATTGCCTTCGTTCCGGCAAAGTTGACAGAGCGTAATTCTTTCTAAATATGTAGCAATCAAAGTTAGCCTTCCGAAAGGAAGGCATTTTTTTGTTGTAATTTTTTCTTTCCCCCTATTCACCCCTCTCACACGGATAATCGATGCGATATCGGCGATATTTTGCAAGGAATAATCGCCGTTTCATTATGTATGCAATGCGGTTTATAGAGTTATTCTTTCTTGTCCGAGTTCTTTTTCTTTGAAAACAGCCTCAAAATCGCTTTGATAAATTTGGGCGGATTGATGCAAATAATCTTGTTCATATCTTCACTCCTCGTTTTTGTACAAGTTATGAAAACGCCCTCCGTTTTGTTACTCAAAATAAAAAAATCGACGATAAACGTCGATTAATTATTGTTAAATCGGTTATATTCTATTATATTCAGCAATCGTGCATTTCCTCAATCGTCTTTTTCGGATTTTCGGAATGGAACACCGCGCTGCCTGCCACGGATATATCAACGCCTGCCTCTTTGCACACCGCAATATTATCCACGCAAACGCCGCCGTCAGCCTCGATGAGATATTTATATCCGTTTTCCTTGCGCAGTTTATCGCCCATTCTCACCTTTTCAAGACATTCGGGCTTAAAACTCTGACCGCCGAAACCTGCTTGCACAGTCATAATCACAAGCAAATCAATTTGATTGAGATACGGCTCTGCTATGTCAAAATCAACATCCGCGTTGACCACAAGTCCGCACTTTTTGCCTTTAGACTTTATGGTATTTATCGCGCCTTGCACATCCTCGGATGCGTCGGGATGAAAGGTTACGATATCCGCGCCTGCGTCGCAAAACGCACCAACGTATTTCTCGGGTTTGGTTATCATAAGATGCACGTCAACGGGCAAATCCGTATTTTTCCTAATTGCCTTAATCATCGGCATGCCGAAAGTGATATTCGGCACATATACGCCGTCCATAACGTCGCAATGAACGATATCGCCGCCCAAAGCTTTAACGTCTCTGACAGCCTGCGCCATATTGCCGAAATCCGCTGATAACAACGACGGTGCAATCAACATAAATCCACCTCTCAATCGTATTTGTTTTCTCGTCTTTGGACGAGTTCGTTATATATAGTCTTATATCTTTCGTATCTTCCAACGCCTATTTCCTTGCCCACGTGCTTTTTCACGGCGCAATCTGGCTCGTCAATATGCACGCACATATTAAAGCGACATTCCGGGCGATATTTTTCAAGATCGTCAAAGTACAATCTCAAATCCTCAGGCTCTATTTTTGCCGCCTCGAGCATTGAAAAACCGCAAGTATCCACGAAATACGTATCGTTACCCACCGCAAAAATTTCCGTCATTCGAGTGGTGTTTTTGCCTCGTTTTATCTTGCGAGTAAGTTCTCCGACCTCGAGTTCGTCGCTATCGAGTATAGCGTTAAGCAGCGAACTTTTCCCGACCGCCGATTGCCCTGCAAAACAAGCAGTTTTGCCCTTTGCGTATTCAATGAGTTTCGCCACGTTTTGGGTCGTGGATGCCGAGCAATCTATTTGCTCCACAACTCCGTCGTATTCACCCGTATCGATTGCTTTTATGTCGCACTTATTCTTGACAAGCACAGGCTCTATACCTTCCGCAAGGCAGTTTACAATCACCTTATCCACCAATACAAAATCGGGTTCAGGCTCGGACGCAATCACGATAAAACACACGTCGATATTGCTCACGTACGGTCTAATAAGGCAGTTTTTGCGAGGCTTTACGTCCTCGATGACAAAACTATCGCGCTCTTTTGCAATAGTGACGTAATCGCCGACAAATATAATGCCGTCGTTTTTGAGGCGTTTGCGTGCAAAACAAACCTTGACGCCATCTTTGGTGTCAACGAAAAATTTTGATGCAACCGCTTTTATCACTCTTCCGTAGTAAGTTTTCATATCGAGTTTCGTTTTTTTTGCTTATTCTTTTCCTAATCTTATATTGAAGTTATACTTTTACTATATATTATCTGTCCGATATCTTCGCCAAACTTTATGCTCTGCGTTATCTCCGACAAAACCAATAATAAACCTTGCATTTTACTTTTTGCGACACAACAACCACTTATTATGTAAGGAGTATAATATGATTTCAATCGCACATCGGCTTATTTTCAGTCTTTCAGTTCGTTTTGAAGATATCTTCTTCTCAGTTGTCCGCACGCACCTTCTATATCGTTTCCGAGGCTCTTTCTTATCGTCGCCGACACTCCGAGTTTTTCGAGTTTGTGCAAAAACTCTTCCGTAGCGTCCGCGTCGGGCGCAGTATGATTACGCTCTTTCACCTCGTTCAATCTTATAAGATTGACGTGTGACGGAAACCCCCTCGTCAGCCTCGCAAGTTCTTTTGCGCAAGCGTCCGAGTCGTTTTCATCCTTTATAAGCGTGTATTCAAAAATAACTCGCCTTCCCGTCTTTTCAAAGTAATACTTCGCAGATGATATCAGTTCCGCAATGGGAAACGCCCTATTTACAGGCATAAGCGCACTTCTCAACTCGTCAAACGGAGCGTGCAAACTCACCGACAATGTAACCTTATGTCCGCTGTCCGCAAACTTTCGCAACTTGTCGCAAAGTCCGGAAGTAGAAAGCGATATATTTCTCTCGCTTATATTAATTCCACCTTCTTTGCTCACTGCGTCCAAGAATTCAAGTACGTTATCGTAGTTGTCAAACGGCTCGCCGCTCCCCATAAGCACAAGATTTGTGACTTTCCTGTTTTTCGCCGTGCCTCCGACCTCTCGATTGACCGCAATCACCTGCCCGAGCATCTCAGCAGCGGTAAGATTTCTCACAAGTCCGTCCAGCGACGATGCGCAGAACGTGCATCCCATACGGCATCCCACCTGCGTTGACAAGCACAGCGTATCACCGTAATCGTGCGGCATATGCACGCCTTCGATGAGATTGTCGTCCAACAGCTTAAACAGGAATTTTTGCGTACCCGATTTTCCCTTATACACGTGCAAAATACTCACGGGATTTGCAACGAATCTCTCTTTCAACTCCTCTCGCAATTCCTTTTTAAGAGACGTCATCTCGTCAAAGTCCTTGCCGTCCATCAGGAATCCGTATATCTGCGACGCGGTAAATTTCGGACAATCGGGCAATAGCTCGCCAATGCGAGCCTTGTCAAGTCCCAACAGTACGATTTTTTCTTCGTTTTGCGCCACCGTTATACCTTCCTCAATTTCGCAATAAAAAATCCGTCGTATTCCGCATGCGGCAAAATCTGTATTTTACCCTCGTTATCCGCATATTTTCCGCCGTCTATGCCGTCGCAATCTATATGTTCAAGCACGGCTTTTCCGCTCTTAATCAGCGCGTCAACAACGTCGTCGTTCTCTTCCTTAAAAAGCGTACATGTGGAATATATCATCACTCCGCCCGTTTTCAAATACGCCAAAGCGTTTTGCGCAATTGCCAATTGCGTGCGAGCAAGTTCCTCTATATCGCTCTCTTTTCTCGTCAAAAACACGTCGGGATGCTTTCTATACGTCCCCAGACACGAACACGGCGCGTCCGCAAGCACGTAATCGAATTTCCCCACCCACTCATCGTTGAGTTTGGTAGCGTCCGCCTGCACGGCTTTGACGTTTGGCACGTGCATACGGTTTTTGTATTTTTGAATGAGCGCAACTCTATGCGGATGCAAATCGCACGCCACAATCGTGGAATGCGGACAAATCTCACTCAAATACACCGCTTTCCCACCGGGAGCGGAACATATATCCAATATTTTCGCCCCATCCTTCGCTCCGAGAGCCTGCACGGCAAGCATACTCGACGGCGATTGATACGTAATAAGACCCTTGTCAAACATCCGCTTTACGCACTCCGTCGCGCGCACCTTGTATCCGCCAACGTCCGTCTTTTCGTACTTTTCCTTGTGCTTTTCAAGGCATTTTTCAACGTCCTGACTACTTGCAAGGCGAGAATTAACCCTTATATGTTCAAGTGCGTCGTACGGCTCTTCCAGCATCTTGACAACGCTTTCTTTTCCGTATCTCTCAATCATTTTATCGATAAACCATTGCGGCTTTGAGTATTTGATTGAAAGGTAATTCTTATCGCTCTCGTTCGGCAGCGAAAATTTGCCGTCCGCAACCTTTTTAAGCACGGCGTTAACAAATCCGCTCGCGCCGCCTTTGCCGTTCATTTTGGCAACTTCCACGCACTCGCTGACAATCGCAAATTTCGGCACGTCCGTCAAATTCATAAGCGCGTAAGTGCCGATTTTGAGCAGCACATATACGACGTTTTGCGGCTTTTTCGGCACAAGAGAGCCAAGCACATACTCGATTAGAATATTGTTTTCCAGCACTCCATAGACGAGTTTAGTCGTCATATCGCTCACGTCCTCTCCGTAGAACGCCATATTGCTATACGTCCCCTCGGAAAAGACCTTCGTAAGTATTTTAAGTGCGGAATTTATATGCTTTCTCATTATTCGAAAATATACCCGACTTCCACGTGTCTGCCGAGCAAAAAGTCCTTATCTTTCATACGTTTGCCGCCCTCGAGCTGCAACTCGCATATCCTTATCGCCCCGTCTGCGACCTTGACGATCAACCCGTCTTTTGCACTCGCCTTAAGCACCTCGCCGCACCTGCCGTCGCTCTCGAACTCGACCTTTTCCACGTCGAAAACCTTGAGCGTCTTGCCCTCGTAATGCGTAAATGCTGACGGCCACGGAGTCATACCCCTCACAAAACAATCGATTTGTCTTGCACTCTTTGAAAAGTCGATAACCCCGTCCTCTTTCTTAATCATAGAGCAATGCGTCGCCCTGCTTTCGTCCTGCGGCACGAATTTCGCCGTCCCGTCCTCAATCATAGAAATAGCTTTAACAATCGCCTCGCCGCCGATGTCCGCAAGTCGGTCAAAAAGCTCCCCTGCATTCTCTTTTTCGCCGATTTTAGTAGGAATTTCAAGCAAAATATCCCCTGCGTCCACAGCCTTAACCGTGCGCATAATGGTAATTCCCGTCTCCTCTTCTCCGTCGATAATCGACCATTGAATAGGCGACGAACCCCTATATTTAGGCAAAAGCGAGGCATGTACGTTGAGAACGCCGTATTTGGGAATACTCAAAAATTTCTCGCTCAAAATCTGCCCGAAAGCCGCCGTAACCACGACGTCGGGAGCGAGTTTTTCCATATCCTCGATGCCCTCGCGCGACACTTTTTCGTATTGCAAAACCTCAATCCCGAGTTCTAGCGCCTTGACCTTGAGCGGCGACGGTTTAAGCTGATATCCGCGCCCCACAGGCTTGTCAAGCCCTGTAACGACCGCACTCACGGGATAAACGGAATTAAGTTTTTCAAGCACGATAGCCGAAAAATCGGGCGTACCCATAAACACGATTTTCATCATTCTTCCTCATCGAGAATTTCCTTGCACTTCGACGTATAAACGATGCCGTCGAGGTGGTCGATTTCATGGCAAAACGCACGCGCGGTAAAGCCCGAAACCTTGTATTTCTGCTCTTTTCCGAACCTATCTTGC
>DBJV01000077.1:0-2884 GCA_002297185.1 Christensenella sp. UBA767 | reverse complement strand
CTTGCGCCGTAACGTTCACTTTCATAGGACGAGACACGTACCCGTACTTTTTAGGCACGGACAAGCACCCCTCGAGTCCCGTTTGCTCGCCGCTGGACGAGGTGATTTTGGGATTGACTAGTTCAAAATACCCCTCTTCCGTATCCACCACGCACACGCGTTTAAGCACGGCAACTTGCGGCGCGGCAAGTCCTGCTCCGTTTGCGGCTTTTACGGTCTCTTTCATATCGTCGAGGAGCGTCCAAAGCCTCTCGTCAAACGTATCTACCGGTCTGCATTTCTTGCCAAGAATGGGATCGGGAACTTTCACAATCAATCTTGTAGCCATATATCCTCCGTCAAATCATACTTTGCGGATTTATCTCGACGAAAACGTTGCACTTTTTAGAGCGGTTTTCATCGGTAATCGCATAAATTTTCTCAATAATTCTCTCAAACTCCTCGGGAACGACTCGCATAAGTATCTGATACCTGCAAAGTCCGTTCATTCTCGGCACGGGCGACTTGCTCGCCCCGAGATACACAAACTTCCCGTTGTCCTTCTCGACTTGTTGAATTGCCTTGTATATATTCCTCGTAGTATCCACGACGTCCTGCTCGTTCACGGACGTGCAAAGCACACGCACCACCTTTGTAAACGGCGGAAATTTCGTCACCATACGAGTGTTAATTTCCTTTTTCCAAAATCCTAAATAATCGTAGTTTTTCCCAAAGCGGAAAACGTAATGTTTAGGCGCATACGTTTGGAGTATCACACGCCCCTCTTTCTCCGCTCTGCCTGCGCGCCCCGCAACCTGCGTAATAAGTTGGAAAGTGCGCTCGCTTGACCTATAATCGCTAAAATACAGCGCAGCGTCCGCCTCGAGTATTCCCACAAGCGTGACGTTTGCAAAGTCATGCCCTTTTGCAATCATCTGCGTTCCCACAAGCACGTCCGCCTCTTTATTTCCGAAAGCGGACAAAATCTTGAAGTAACTGTCCTTTCTAATCGTGGTATCGTTGTCCATACGCAGCACACGCACGTTAGGGATGAGTTTCTTAAGCTCGTCAACCACCTTTTCCGTGCCGATGCGCCCCTGCTTGATTTGGTCGCTGCCGCAGTTTGGACACTTTGTAAGCGCATGATATCTTCTTCCGCAATAGTGGCACTTAAGCTCGTTATCTTCCTTGTGGTAAGTCAGCGAAATGTCGCAATCCTCGCACTTTGCTATGTATCCGCACTCCTTGCATTTTATAAAGGACGCAAACCCACGCCTATTGAGGAAAAGCATCGCCTGCTCTCCCCTCGCAATGGTCTCTTTAAGAGCCTCTTGCAACGGAATTGAGAACAACGAGCGGTTTCCCATACGGAATTCCAGCGTCATATCCACGATTTCCATTTCGGGAAGTGAGTGCTTAGATATACGGTTTTTAAGCGTAATGAGGTGATATTTCCCCTCGGTCGCCTTGAGATACGTCTCCATATCAGGAGTTGCCGAGCCAAGCACCAAAACTCCGTTATTCGCCTGCGCCCTAAACTCAGCAATACGCTTGGTATCGTATCGAGGATTAGACTCGGACAAATAACTCGTGTCGTGTTCCTCGTCAATTATGATTGCGCCGATATTATCGAGCGGTGCAAATATAGCCGAGCGTGCGCCGATAGCAATATGCGCTTTGCCCGTTTTAAGTCTCTTCCATTCGTCGTAGCGTTCGCTCGAATTAAGTCCGCTATGCAGTATCGCAACGTCGTCGCCGAATCTTGCTCGGAACAGCCCCAGCATCTGCGGTGTAAGCGAAATTTCAGGCACGAGCATAATTGCGCTTTTGCCCTGCTCTCGCATCTTTTCGATTACGGTTTCATAAACCTCGGTTTTTCCAGAGCCTGTAACGCCGTGTATCAAAAACGTGCCTTTGCCGTGCATAATCTCATCCACAGCCGACTGTTGAGCGTCGGTAAGCACAACACGCTTGTTGTCTCTTTTAAGAGTTTGCAACGGAGTGGAACGCTCGTGTACGTCGCTCTCAACGACAACGCCCTTTTCTCTAAGTCCGTTTATTGCCGATACGCCGAATTTAGCCACCAAAAAACTCAAAAATTGACCGCCGTTCGATGCGATATAATCAATCGCCTCTTGCTGTTTTTGCGCCCGAGTGCCGATAATTTGCTTGATTTCATCAAGCGATTTGCTATCGTCCACGGTCAAAAACTTTCTCGTATATTCGGGGTCTTTTTCCTCACGAAGTTTGGCAGGAATAAAGAGCCTAATCACATCGATATAGCGCAAGTTATAAGTCTTGCGCATAAAGTTCATAAGCCCCAACTGCTCGGAACTTACTGGCGAATCGATATAAGCGGCTCTTTTGAGATTTGCAAAATCCGACTTCTCTTTCTTGCCGATAACAAAGCCGATAATGCGTTTTTTACCAAACTCCACGACAACTCGACTTCCGATAGGGACATCATCGCCCTCATAGTCGAAAGTGCGATCGATATCGTTGGTGGATATATCGACGATAACTTCCAAAATCATAGCGAAATCACCTTATCCAGAATGATATCGGCAAGCACGCGCTTTTGCACCTCGCCGCTCTCTATGCACTTTCCGTCGTTGTCGATAATCGTAGCGATGTTGGTATCCGTATTGAAACCTGCGCCTTTTTGCGTAACGTCGTTTGCAACAACCAAATCCGCGTGTTTCTTTACGAGTTTGCTCTTTGCGTTCTCAATGAGATTTTCCGTCTCTGCAGAGAACACCACGAGTTTTCTATCCCCTTTATTTTCGCCCAAAGTGCGAGCAATATCGGGGTTTTTGACAAACTCCATAGTGATAGTATCCGCTTTGATTTTGTTTTCAAAACGCTCTTTTGGTCTATAATCCGCAGGCGCAGCCGCCATAATCGC
>DBJV01000075.1:1722-14745 GCA_002297185.1 Christensenella sp. UBA767 | reverse complement strand
GTCAGTTCAACCTTATGTTCAAGACATTCCAGGGCGTTACTGAAGACTCAAAGTCAGAACTTTATCTGCGTCCGGAAACTGCTCAGGGAATATTCGTAAACTTTGCAAATATTCAGAGAACAAGCCGTAAAAAAATACCGTTCGGCGTTGCTCAGATAGGTAAATCATTCAGAAATGAAATAACTCCGGGAAACTTTATTTTCCGTGTCCGTGAATTTGAACAGATGGAACTTGAATTTTTCTGCAAACCGGGCACTGATATAGAATGGTTCAGATACTGGAGAGAGTTCTGTAAAAACTGGCTTTTAAGCCTTGGCATAAAGGAAGAAAATCTCCGCCTCAGAGACCATTCAAAGGAAGAACTCTGCTTCTACTCAAAGGCAACAACCGACTTTGAATACCTTTTCCCGTTCGGCTGGGGCGAACTCTGGGGCGTTGCAGACCGCACCGATTACGACCTCAATCAACACATCAAGACGAGCGGTAAGGATTTGAGTTATATCGATCCTATCACCAACGAAAAATACGTGCCTTACGTCATCGAGCCGTCGCTCGGCGCAGACCGCGTATTCCTCGCATTCCTCGCAGACGCTTACGACGAAGAGCAAGTCGGCGACAACGACACTCGTGTGGTACTCCACCTACATCATCAAATCGCGCCCGTCAAGGTTGCGGTTCTCCCCTTGCAAAAACAACTCAACGACAAGGCGGAAGAGCTTTATATCGAGCTTTCCAAGCACTTTGCTTGCGACTTCGATACGTCCGCGTCCATCGGCAAGAGATATCGCCGTCAAGACGAAATCGGCACGCCCTACTGCGTAACCGTTGACTTCGACACCCTCGAGGACGGCTGTGTAACCGTGCGTGAGCGTGACACAATGGCTCAAGTCCGTATCCCCATCGACAGCCTCGTGGACTACTTCACCGAGCAATTCAAATATTGATTTCAATCTGCATATAGCAAGAGGAAAACACTATGAAAACGAAAAGAATTATAATTGCACTTTGTCTTATATTCGTGATCGTATGCGGAATTTTTGCGCTTACGGCGTGCGATGACGGTGACGATTCGCAACCGACAGCCGCAAAGCATAGCGTTACTGTACAATCCACCGAGGACTGCACTCTCACCGCAGACAAAACCCAAGCGGAATTTGCCGAAACGGTAACGATCACCGTTGATCTCAAAAACACCGATAAATACGTGGAAAGCGTGCTTTTCAACGGTCAAGAGGCTTACAAGCGTTCCGAAACCACCTACGACTTCCTTATGGGCAACGACGACGTCGTCGTAACCGTGGTGTTGAACGAGTATCAACAACGCCTCACGGACGGTAACGGTTTTGCAACTTATTTGCTTATCAACCCCACTTCCCTTGCAAAAGGCAACGGCGAGGTCGATCTCACGGTATCGCTCAACGGAAGCTATATGACGATACTCGATTGGAACATCAAATCCACCAACCAAGCTGTAATCCCCGGGTCGAGCGTCAAAAACTCTTATACCGAACTTACCGAATCGGGTGCGATTTCTGCAAAAGTTGAAACAGGCAGATACGACAACGTTATCAACGCGCTCACAATCACCGTCGATACGGACAAAATCAACACCGGCAAAACCTTCCTTCTCATCGATCTTAAAAACGGCAACGTGTCATCACAAAAAGCAAGCCTCGTAGTTCCTATTGAAGTCAAAGAATCTATCGTGACCGAAAAATGGTCGGAAAAAGTCGTGTTTGACGTTTCCGCTCTCCCAAGCAATTTGCAAAAAGGCAAATTCAACATCTACTTCACCGACCTTGACTACGTTTCAGGAAGTGACAATCAAGAGGATCAAAACTTCCTCGGTGTGCAAGTCGATGCTGACGGCAACGTTACGTGTGATATCGAATACGTGCCTAATCACAGATATTACGTTGCGTTTTGGGTTATCGAAAACAGCGGTAAGACGACTTGCTACAAGCTACTCGACACCGTAAGCACTGGCTCTACTCAAACAGGCTACGACCAATTAAAAAACTCGGAGCTTACGATGATTGCAAACAATCACACAATCACTTTGTACGTACAAAACGAAATCGTGCATTAACGAACGAACACTTCAAAAAGAACGCCATTATTTGATGGCGTTCTTTTTTTTACAGCTATCAATGGTTGCATTCCATAATATTCTCGGCGTTTAATAGCGACCAATGCTTATTAAATCATATGTCTATTCTTGTTAACAATCTCAACGTATTCCTTGTACAACATATCCGGCAAATTGTCGTTTGTCAACGCTTGCGCCTCTTCACCGCTTATCAACTTATAATTGTAATCATGCTTGAATTGCACAAACGATATGCCGACCATAGTCCATTTTGCAGCACTTTTATCGTATTGCGCAAAAAAGTCCGTATCTCTGTCATATGCTAGCACACAATCATTGTCCAAATCCAAATAATACTTCAAACTATCCATATGTTCATTATACATTGCCGACAAACCATTGTGAAGACCAAACATTTTTTCACACAAGTTCAAATGTCGGGACTTAATTCTCTAACAGAAAATATAAATATTCGGGCTTTTGGTGGTGCGGTCTATGCTGCGCAAATAGCGCATCCGCGCCTGCGTGCAGTCGCACGCAACACTTTGTGTTATGTTTGAAGGAGTAATCTCGAGACTTGTAGCGAGAGGAACGAGCGCCACTCGGACGGTGCCGTCCGAACAATGCAGCGCATTGTTGTACGCAAGTATTGCGCACAAGTTCAAGTGTCGGTGACTGCATGGCAAAATGCTTATAAAAAGGGCAAAAGAAAAACCCAATTGAACTGTGGTGTTCAACTGGGTCTCGTTTGGTGCGGTCACCGAGACTTGAACTCGGACGGTGTAACCATACGCCCCTCAAACGTACGCGTCTGCCTATTCCGCCATGACCGCTTAACATTGCCTATTATATGATTAAAGCGGATTGTTGTCAAGAGGATTTGCACGGGAATTTGAAAAAATCAACAAAATTTTTATATGCATATATTTGAATATGTACAATACAAAAAACAAGGATACTCCGCCCCCATTTCCGTCCTGCGACGACGCTCAAAGCGGCGTAAATTGCGACGCACTCAATCGCAACGTGCTTGCAGTTTCGATTGCGAACCTCCTTTACGACGGAAAAACCAAATCGCAGATATCCGACGTCGTAAATTTCCTGCACTTATTGATTGCCCTATCGAAAAGTTATTGAAATAATGTTGAAAAACATATTTATATATGTTAATATGTATATAAATCAAAATGAAGATACGGTTTGAAAAGTTGTAAACTGAGTAGATTTAGGACAACGGGTTCGATTCCCGTACAACCGCCATTGCTGTATTTGACCAAAGCGCCCTATTTTTTGCAGGAATAGTGGCGATATGTCATAAGTCGGCAATCCTCCGTATCGGTTCTCGTCGTGGCTGAGACGTGTGACCGATTGAGGCATACGTCGATATCGGTGAAACGCTCTTAGCGAGCGTTTTTTTGTTTATCTACGGCGAATTTTGATTTGGAAAAGGCGGTTTCGACATCAATTTTGAAGGAGAAACACAAATGAAAAAAACTGCAAAAATTCTTGTAAGTTTGCTCGTGATTTTGTGCATTTCGCTCGCCTTGGTTGCTTGCGACGAAAACACCGCAACTTACAAAATCACCCTCAAAGACGGCGACGTTCAAAACGTGTTCTACGTTGAACTCGACACCGACTTTACGACAATCGCCCCCAAAGAACGCGTAGGTTACAACTTCCTTGGTTGGTACGACGGCGACACGCTTTTGGACGGCACTTTCAAGCCGTCTGCGGATATGACGATAGAAGGCAGATGGGAAAAATACGCCTACGTCATAACCCTTGTAAGCGGCGACGAAACCAAACAAATCCCCGTGGTATTCGGCGAGAGCTACACTCTTGAGCCGCCGACGCCAATCCCCGATTGCACCTTCCTCGGTTGGTACAACGGAGAAGAACTCGTTGAAGGCGAAATCACCCCCGAGGACGACTTGGCCATAACTGCAAAATGGCAAGAGGACGATTTCAAAATCACCCTTATCAATCAAAATAACACCGTCGAAGAAACCGTATCTCGCGGCAACGAATACACTCTCAACGATCCCGACGCACGCGAAGGCTACACTTTCGTAGGCTGGTTTGACGGCGAAACGCAATACAGCGGAACGTTCGTACCGAGCAAAAGTTTGACTCTCGAGGCAAAATGGCAGGCAAACGAACTTACCCTCACACTCAAAGAGGATGCAGACGCAACGCCGGAAATTAAAACGGTACTTTACAACGAACGCATAAAACTCACCAATCCTCAAGCACGCGAAGGCTACAAATTCCTCGGCTGGTACGATGCGGAAACTGACAAAAAAGCATCTACTTATTACTACCCCAAGACCAACGCAACGTTGATCGGCAAATGGGAAGTAATTACTTACAAAGTCACTCTCACCCAAAACGGCACTTCCACCATCGAAACGGTTGAATACGGCAAATCTCTCACCCTTCCCGTTCCGACTTTGGACGAGCGTTTGTTCCTCGGCTGGTACGACGAGCAAGGCGCAAAAGTCGAAGGCGCGTTTACTCCCCAAGGCAACGCCACACTCACGGGCAAATGGGACAAATATGCCGTAACAATTATCGACGGCGAGAGCAAAACGACGGTATATAAAGCATATAACGAACTCTACACTTTCGCTATTCCCGAATCTCGCGAAGGATACGAATTTAACGGCTGGTACAACAACGGCAAACTTAATTCCTACACCATAAGAGTTACGAGCGACGTCACCGTGACAAGCAAGTGGGAGGCAAACGGCTCTTTTGCAACGGAACTCAAAGAGGCTCTCAAAACTTACCTCGCAAGCACGGCGTTCGAAAACTCCATTTTGACCGCAAAGACGACGCAAGCCCGCATTCCGCTCTTGTATCTCAAGTACGTTGACGGCAAATTCTACACCGACAAAGTCGCAGTACAACTCAAAAAATACCTCAACATGATTGACGGCATTTACGACAACGGCACGATTAAGGACAGCCTCTTTGCGACGTCTCTCGTATCTCAACAAGGTTGGTACGGCATTGCGGATTATCTCTATAGTTGGTCGGCAATGTACAATCAATACGCTCAATGGCTTGCAGAATCCGGCAATACGGACACTACGTATTCGCTCTACGTCGATGCAATCAAAGACTATCTCACGATGATTGACGATTTCAACAGCAAATCGCAAGTGAAATACACCTTCAAAGACAAAGAAATCACTCAAGCCAACTTGTATTACACGGGATACAACGCAATCAACAACATCGCAGTCGCATCTTCAAGACTCTCATATGACGATTTTGTAGCATTGCTTACTCTCGTCGGACAAGCGACGGGCAACACCAACGGACACTCTGATTTCTTGAAAGCGTATGCAAAAGTCGATTTTGCCAAAATCGATGCGTCGAGCGACAAAAATACTCAATACAGACAACTCAAAACTTCTCTTATGCCGCTTTGGAAAGGCTGCTTGCCTGTAACGCAATGCGCATTCGGTTATTCTTTGCCCAGCGTTCTCGCACTTACGGCTTACAATCTCGGCTTTGACCTTGCCGAAACCGTACCCAACAGTAAGACCTCGCTCTTGGCATACTACGCAAAGGACGAAAACGGCAACTTCAAGAGAAACGGCGGCACGCCCAACTGGGTAGGCTTTACGGGCAGAGCGCTTGCAAGCACAACTCTGCGCAACGAAGAAGAGTATGACGTGAAGTTTGAAAAGACGATGCAAGGCTACTTCCCCTTCACCGACGGATGGAATCAACCTCTTGACGAAATGGTCAATATGGACAGACTTTGCAACTGGTACAACCACGACCTCAAAACAGGCTCAAACGTCGATGCGAGATACGGCATTTTGTACGGATATATGAACGGCATCGATATGGAACACTACACCAAAGAAGTGTATCACAGCGCAGTATGCAAAGGCGCGGACTGCAAGTACCATATTGACGAAATCGACGGTCAAGTCTATAATATCATCAGTATGTGGAAAGACAATCTCACCAAAGACACAAACGGCAAGGTGAAGATTACAAGCACTATGGATATGGCTGTCGCAATCGTGTATCTTGCCAAAATCAACGGCATCGATGCGCCCTCACCCGTTGGCGTATATAGCAGAGCCGACTCTGTGATTACCTTGTAATAAGATATGAAAAGCAACAACAAACGACGTTATTTAATCTCGCTTTTGGCAGTATTGCTCGTGCTTGTCGCAGTTGCGCTATGCGCTTGCGACAAGGGCGGCAATCCCGAAATTTGGGGAGACGATAAAACCACGGACAATCCCGATTACACGCTAATCGACGACGAGCCTCTTTCCTTTACGCTTGAATTGAGGCACCCCGGCTCGACGACGGAAGTTTCGGACGGAGACACCTTTCCCCACTCTTCCATTGACGGCGAACTGATATTTTCGTGGCAAATTCCCTACTACGGCAACACGGTTTACGAGTCTGTCGTAGAGTTTTTTGCCGATCGCGAGGACGACATCACCTTCAGAGTGTCGCAGCACAGATACCAAATGTTCCACGACTGCACGCTGCTTGACGGTACGACGTACAATCTCGAAAGAGTGTATATCGCAGCAGACGGCGAATACGCAATGTGCGCCAACTTCCAAACTTTGTACGGAAAAGACGAAATTGCCGGAACGGTTGACGATTTGAAGGTTTTGGTGTTAGTATTAGACGGATGGATAAACTATTGACGGAGGACTTATGGAAAGTTTGTCTTTGAAAAAAGCCGAGCGTTACGCTCAAACGAAAGGCTTGAAAGGCTGGGTGGCAATGTTTGCGTTGCTTGCGCTTATGTGCTACGACCAGTTCGTGTTGGAAATACCGTTTGCAAACGTGGTATTCCCCATTCTCGTCATATGCGCGGCAAGCATGACGCCTGCAAAAAACGCCGTCCTCATCTTCGCATATTCGATTATTTTCGAGTTAAGTTGCATAGCGTGGTTCCCTCAAGACCTTCCGAGAGTGCAATACTGGCTGTTTGAAGTTATGATTGGATATTCCATGCCCATGATTTGCTACAAAGTCCTCAACTTCAAACACAAAGATATGAGCATTTTCTCGTATGCCGCAATCGCCTCCCTCGGTGAATTGCTTTACTTCTGGGTATCGGTGGTCGCAACCGTGCTTATTTGGAAAGTTCCGTTCGGCGCATACTTCCTCTCGGATATTCCGTATGAACTCGGCGGTTGCCTTGCAACGTTCGTGTGCGCACTTCCCGTTGCCGCAATCTACAAGTTGACGACGAAGGAACTCACTCTCAAAGCACCGAGAAAAGACCGCTTTGCCGTGGCGCAAATCTAAAAATCTATACGAAAACACATCACAAAAACAAGTTCCTACACGGAGCTTGTTTTTTATTCCCTCCCCAAAATCACTCGCAGGTTTGACAAGGTGCGGATTATATGGTATATTGCACTCGTTTGAGGGAGTAGATATCTTCCGAGAAGATGCAAGTCAACATACTGACCTAGCGGTCTGGCTTGCCTTAAACGTCGAGACTCAAGTGCGATTTTTGCGTACTTGATTTTTTTTCGCAAAAATCATAAAAAATCATATAGTGAGAGAGAAAAATGAGTGATTTTGAACTGATTTTGATTGCAATCGGCTTGTCAATGGACGCTTTTGCAGTGTCCGTATGCAAAGGTCTTTCCACGAGAGAACTGAAAACCAAACACCTCGTCATAGTCGGCTTGTGGTTTGGCGGATTTCAGGCGTTGATGCCGCTTATCGGCTATTTCCTCGGCTCGACTTTCGAGCAATACATAACCGCCGTTGACCATTGGATCGCCTTTGCCCTGCTCGTATTTTTGGGCGCAAAAATGCTCAAAGAGGGCTTTTCAAAGGAAGAAAACGACGAAAACGCAGATTTTTCAATCCCCACCATGCTCACACTTGCCGTTGCCACGAGCATAGACGCGCTTGCGGTCGGCATCACTTTCGGACTTCTCCCCGACGTCAACATTTATGCGGCAATCTCGCTCATCGGATGCACCACTTTCGTGCTTTCATTCGTTGGCGTGCGCATAGGCAACGTATTCGGTCTCAAATTCAAATCGAGTGCGGAAGTCGCCAGCGGCACGATTTTGGTTATGCTCGGCGTCAAAATTTTGCTCGAACATCTCGGCTTGGTCGCCTAAATTTTGCTATAAGGCGGAATACAATCAAAGCACCGTTATACGCATCAAACAGGCAAAAAACAATATCCAAAACATAAAAATATACTCCCCTTTTTATCGCAGTTTTGATATAAAAACTGCGATTTTTTTGCGATTTTAAGCGTTTTACGCCCTGAATTTTCAACTTGAAATTGAATGTCGATTATGATATAATTACTATTTGGAAAAATAATTTAATTATCTAATATATAGTTATGAAGAAATTTGCAATCGTTATCATTCTGGCAATCCTTTGTTTCTCGCTGTGCGGATGCGGGTTGTTTTCCAATTCTCAAGAAGAAATAACCTCAATCACTTTGGATTGCGGCGATACCCTTTCTCTCAAAGTCGGACAAACGCGGCAGATTACAGCCTCCATAAAGGGCTTGAACGGCACGCACAAGTGGGAAAGCACGGACACGAGCATAGTCGAAGTCAACGCCAACGGACTTATCAGAGCCAAGAAAGCAGGCACGGCAATCGTATCGCTGACCATAGGCAAGCAATTTGCCGCAACGGTTGTCACCGTCACGGAAAACAAAGAGGCTATCACCGTTGAGATGTCGTGTTCGAGGACAAGTCTGCTTGTCGGTGAAACAGCGACTTTAAGCGCAACGGTTACGCCATCCAAGTATAGCAATCTTGTCAAATACTACGTCCAAAGCGGCACAAACGTCGTATCCATATCGGGCAGCACCCTCACCGCCCTTGCGGAAGGCACAGCCACTATATACGCATCCGTCAATGGCGAAAAGAGCCAAAGCGTGCAAATCACCGTCATCGACAACCGCATTACTATCGATTCAATTACGCTTTCCATAGACAAAACTAGGCTCAAAATCGGCGAAACCGCAACCCTCACCTCAACCGTCGTGCCGAGCAAATACGCAAACCTCGTCGAATACGTCGTAGTCAGCGGAAATAGCAACGTATCGCTCTCAAACAACGTCGTGTCGGCAATCGGCGAAGGCACGGTGCAAATTGTTGCCAAAATCGGCTCTGTTACGAGCAATACCGTCACTTTGACCATAGAAGGATCTGCGGTCGTTGCAGACAGCGTGTCCGTATATGCCAAAAAGTATTATGTCACGGCAGGAGAAAGCACCACGCTTTCGGCAACGGTAGTTCCCTCCACGATGTCAAATCTCGTCAAATATGAGATCGTAGGCACGTCGAACTACGCCTATATCCTTGACGACACATTCTACGCCTCATCGCAAGGCGACGTCCAAGTTGTGGCAAAAGTCGGCGGCACGGTAAGCGAGCCTATCACCATGCACGTCGTAAGCAGCGGCTATACGCCTACAAGCGTCACGGTTACGACATCCGCAACGAGCGTCGCAAAAGGCGGCTACGCCACTCTCACCTATTCCGTTTCCCCAACCAACTCGGCGAAAGATATCGAATATCTCGTAATCGAAGGCGAAAACAACGTCGAAGTCGTATCCAATACGGTGAAAGTACTCAACAAAGCCCCTGCCAAAATCGTCGGTCGCATAGGCAGCACGCTTTCCAACGTTGTGGAAATCAATCCCAACACCGTTTCTTCCGACCCCTACACGGGCGTTTCATCCTCGTCATTCCACGGCAACAGTTATACAAAAGCAACCTCTTATAAAGACGCACAATACCGCACCAACCACAATCTTATGTCGGGCGATATAACCACTCCCGACCAAGCGCCGACCATTGCGAGCAACCGCCCGTATTATACTCAAAACGGCAAGACGGTGTATTATCGCAACAGCACGGTGCTATTCCTCGACAGCGGAAACACTTATATCGTGTTCGATGCAGACGGATACGTCGTCAACCTCATTTACAAAGGCGGCGCATATATAACTCTCGAAGAAGTTGCGGCATACGTCATGGCATTCGGCGACGTTCCTGCCAACTACACTACAAAGAAAAAACCGTCCCCGAGTTCCAGTTCGTGGAAGTCGTATTTGAGAGCCAACCACAGTTATTTCAGCGGCAGCACGACCTAATATCCGTACGAGCCGGTACTCCCCAACATCAGCGGTTGCGGCGGCTCGTATAGATACTATGAGATTGACATCGGCACGACAGGCACGGACTGCGATCCGAATTATGCAAGCAAGATTTACAACAACGGCACGACTATAACGCGCGGCGCGGCAAGAATCGTGTATGCAAGATATACGGATAGTTCTTATACCGAATTTGAAGATATCAACGAACGCTACGTGTTCTACACCTACAACCATTACAACGATTTCCAAGAATATCTCAACTACCAATACGGCTGGGGCGAGATGTTTGGAAATATCACGGGCGGAGGCACGCTTTCAAGCGATACAAAATACAATCCCACCGATTACGTTGCGGTCGAAATGCGCAGTTTCCTCGACTTTAGATTTGCCGCTTGACAGGCAAAATCAAAGCGAAGTTCGCAATAAATCTGCGGCATAAAGCATAGTGTGATTTTGCACAAATTGACGGTTATAAACAAAAAAGGAATTTGCAAAATATATGCAAATTCCTTTCTTTATATCTCGTTTTCGTATAGATAAACGCCTTATTTTGCCATAAGTTTTCTTTGTTTATCGAGTTTTACAAACTGATGATGCTTTGCCGAAATCAATCCGAGTGCATCCCTATCGAGCGTAAATTCCATAGGATTGTTGTAATCCTTCACAACGTATTTCGTCCTGTCGTCGTGGCGTATAAAGTCGTACAGTTGCAACATATACTCTATGCTCTTGTCGAGGCTGAAACGCTTTGCAAACTCGGCATATTTGGGTTTCATTTCGTCATGCACTTTGGGATTGGCAATCCAATAATCCATCATCGTTGCAAGGCTGCCTGCGCTACCCTTTTTGAACTTGGATTGCTCGGTTAGCGCAAACTGCTTTGTGGCGCACATTCTCGCATTGCTGATAACGGGCACGGTGCCGCACGCAATTGCCTCGAGGCAGGATATGGACTCCGTTTCCACGTCGCTTGCCTGCACGAACAGATAGGACGCGTTGAGCAGGTTGACAAGTTCGCTTTGCGACAAGAACACTATGCGCATATCCACGCCGAGTTTTTGCGCAAGTGCCTTGTATTCCTCCTCTTTAGGTCCTTTGCCTGCGAGCATAAGCACGATGCGGTGTTTATACTTGCTCTTCGCCACCGCTCTGATAATCAAATCTTGGCGTTTCTCTTCCGTAAGCCTACCCACGCTCGTTACGATAATCTTATCCTCGCACCCTTCGGGAATTTGGATATTCTCAATAGGCGCAAAATGCTCGTCGTAGCCGTTGGATACGATATGCAAATTTTGCGTGTACATATGCCCCATAAGCGTTGACGCGATGCAGCGCGACGGGCAATGGATATTCCTTATCCACTCGGGCTTGTAATGTATGAGTTTCAAAAACTCGTAGGCGGCAGGCGTTGCCCCGGGGACGTACTTCATTTTGGCGTTGAAAGTGATGTTTTCAGCCGACACGTGATAGCATCCAAGCACGGGCTTGCCCAACTCGTGCGCAACGCGCGCGCAATGAGTACCCAAAAAGAACGGCATATAAATATGCACGAGGTCAACGTCCGCAAGCGCAAGTCGGATTCTATCGTCGTTTGGCGATGCAAGCCAAGCGTGTTGCTGGTCTATAATCTTTTGATACACAGGCACTTGTTGCACGGGGAAAGTCACGAATTCCACGCCTTCCATAGTTTCGCCGTCCTGCCCCTTGTTGGTGCAAAGCACCTTGACTTCTATACCTCTCTCTATAAGATTTTCCACCAAATGCCTTGCGGACATCGACGTTCCGTTGCCTTTGTCGTGGAAAATATCGATTACGATTGCTACTTTCATTTAATATCCTCTCTTTTGCTATGTATTTGACAATTTTTGGGCAATAATCTTGACTTATGCCACGTGTGTATATTATAATACATAATAAGATTAACGTAACGGACTTAAATTTTGAAAACTGATGCTTAAACATCACAAAATTCCCGTTGTGTGTATTATTTCCCATAACGTCGCAAAATAGGAGAATAAAATGAGCGAAGATAAGAAAATCGACCGTCGCATCGTCAAAACCAAAAAGGCAATTTACAGCGCATTTGCACAATTGTTGCTCAAAAAGGACGTCAACACCATCACAATCAAGGATATCGCCGACAAAGCGGACATCAATCGCAAGACATTCTACAACTACTACACAGGCATCTACGAACTGATTGAGGAAATCGAAAACAAAATCCTCTACTCTTTCGAACAGGCGCTTATGGACGTCAATATCACCGAGGCTTTGCACAACCCCAACAGACTTTTCAACGAATTGACGGACATCATCAATCAAGACATCGACTTTTACGGGCACTTGATGAGAATGGAAAACAACTCCAGCCTCGTCGTGAAACTCGTCGGCGCACTCAAATCCAAAGCAAAAGAAATTATATCCAGACAGACGCGCCTCACCCCCGAAATGCTCGATATCGTGCTTGACTTCGTTGTATCGGGAATGATGAAAGTGTATCAAAACTGGTTCAATTCCGACAGATCACAATCCATCGAAGATTTCTCCAAAACAGTCAGTACCCTCACCTTCCGCGGCATCAACGGTATCTTGGAAGAAACCGAGAATATGTAAAAGCGTGAAATAATTAAAGGTATATATCAAATACGGACTTCAAGTCCGTATTTTTTATTCCAAATTTATAAAGCAGTTATAACAAAAATAAAGCACAAGTCGTTTTAACGTCTTGTGCTTTATTGGCGTAGCATAAGGGATTCGAACCCCTGACCTTCTGGTCCGTAGCCAG
>DBJV01000075.1:968-1715 GCA_002297185.1 Christensenella sp. UBA767 | reverse complement strand
GCCAGACGCTCTATCCAGCTGGGCTAATGCTACATAACCTTGCTTTCATCTTTAAGCATTGTAATTATAGTGTTATGAAAATTTTTTGTCAACTGTTTCAAATCATCTGCGCTAAAAAAATAGCGAACGCAGGTTCTGCGCTCGCTATATAATCTCAAAATCTCGATATTTTCATTCAAACACTTTAATGTCGGACTTGGAAGAATAGGTTTTCCATTGCGCTTTGCCGTCGATATTGGGATTGCAAGTCTTTGCAAAAGCGGCAAATCTGTCCACCATTTCGTCTGACAAGGCGTAATCCTCTGCCGTGAACTGACGGAGCGATTTACCGAGCGAGCCGAGCGCATACCAAAGGTCGCAGGAATGGAAGGACGCATTGTCCGGCGGCAACAAGTGTGTGAGCGAGAACACGTAGCACGGCGCACTCTTGCGCTTTTGCCCCCTCGCATACGCTCTTGCCATATGGTTGAGAATGGGCGGCAACAAATCCTTTTTGACCGTACCGAAAATTATAGGCACGTCCGTAGTATATGTCGCGTCCGTTACCAAATTGCCGTCGATTACGGGCTTTGTGCATAGTGCTTTTCCAAGTGCAAATTTCGTTTTCCACGTCGTCCACACTTTCTCGGTGGGCATGGTCTTAAACTCTTCAAACGACTTTGCTCCGCTTGCTTTGACCACCTTTTTCCAGTATCTCGTGTTAGGTTTGGAAAGCGGCAACATTGCGCCCCTCTTTCCACCGCCCGG
>DBJV01000075.1:185-912 GCA_002297185.1 Christensenella sp. UBA767 | reverse complement strand
TCTGCCCCATAAGCGTGATATCGTCGGGATTTCCGCCGAAACTTGCGATATTGTGCCTTACCCACTCGATTGCGGTGTATTGGTCGTAAAGTCCGAGATTGCCCTTGCAGTTTTCGCCGTCCGCAAAGAATCCGAACACGTTGAGACGATAGTTTATCGCAACGAAAATAACGCCGCGCTTGGTGTAAGCCGAGCCGTCAAATTGCATCTCGTTTACGCTGCCGCCCGTAAAGCTTCCGCCGTGAATAAACACGATAACGGGGCAATCGTGCGCGTCGGCAGGGGTATGGATATCCAAAATCAAGCAATCTTCGCTATATTTGAAAGTCTTACCTTTGCGGAACTCTTGATAATAAAATCTATGTTCCTCATTCCAATACGCGCGCATTTGCGGACAGCAAACGCCTTGCTCGGTAGCGTCGAAATCGCCCGAATACGCCGTAACTTCTTTGGGCATTTCAAATCTTTTTGCCTTTGCGTACTCAACGCCTCTAAACGCTGCGCCGTATGGCGTAACTCGTCCGATAACGTTTCCGCAAGGTGTTGATACGGTTTTAGTTTCCATTTACAATCCCCTTTAACGCATTCATCGCAAATTCCATACTCTTGTACGGATTGGGTGACAAATCGAGTTCGATAACGGCGTTTTGCACACCGCATTTCTCGGCGGTTGCAAGTATGCTCTTAAAGTCGAGCGTACCCTTGCCCACCGCTCTGAAAATCTTGT
>DBJV01000075.1:0-139 GCA_002297185.1 Christensenella sp. UBA767 | reverse complement strand
ACTCTTCCGTCAAGTTTTTCAAGATACTTTTCGACGTCGTTGCCCGTAAACCTTATCCAATACGTATCTGGTATAAACTGCACTCTTTGATCGGTATTTTCAATCATATAATCGTATATGACCTTGCCGTCGATTTTAA
>DBJV01000031.1 GCA_002297185.1 Christensenella sp. UBA767 | reverse complement strand
GCGTAAGGAGGCAAATATGATTATCGGAACAGCACTTATCGCTCTCACTTGGGCATTGTTTATCGGTATGGGTTTGCCCACTTGGGCAGGCGCAATCATCACGGTTGTGTGCGCAATCGGCATTATCTTCGGATTGCTCTTCACCGTGTACTTCTTCAACCTCGATTCCAAACTTCTTGTGGTCGTTCAAAAGTTCCTTCAAAAGTTCTACGACAAGCGCAAGAGAAATCGTCATCTTGAGTAATTATGAACTTATACGATTCAACTATTTTGAAATCGCTTGAACTGGCGGGAGGCGAGCTTAAATCGCTTCCCGTTTCTTCAACGGCAAAAAATCTCGACGAAAAAGTCTTTATCTTCCCCGACGACAGCGCGGTGGAACTTGGCGCAAGCAGTTGCGACTCGGGCTACCTCATCGCCTACACCACGGACAAAAACTTGGTGAGCGAGGACGAAATACTTTTGCGCGGCAAGGATATAAAAGACCTTTCGGGCGACGTGCCTTTTGCAAGGATTGCAATCATCCTCATCGACGAGGACGCGGAGCAAACCTTTGACAAGGAACAGAAAGTCTATCGCCTTTTGAGGGATATCGAATACAAACGCTACAAGGTCAATCCCGACGGATATATGGTGAGAGTCAACACCAACCTTTTAAGAGAAGGCGGCAGAGTGTCCAAAAAAGCAAAGGCAAGCGGGTTGTCTTTTGCCGACGTAGGCACGGTGCTTAAAGACGCCTACAAGCAAGACAAAAACGTCAAAGCCGTCAAGCAAATCTTTATCACAGATCCGACTTTTGACTTTGCGACGTTCTCGCAAGTGGCAAAACTCAACGAAGGTATAACCGTCACTCTCGACCATATTTTGAAGAACTTGAAAATGGATTGCGCAACGTGTTCTTTCAAAGACATATGCGACACGATAGAGGGCATGCGCGACATCCATAAGCGTGAAGAATATAACTTCTAAATTGCAAAACAATATTTTATTTACCAAAAAGCGCACTTAAAGTGCGCTTTTCGTTATCTTATCGAAAAAGTCATCTTTAGCCATTAGCACAAAACGTAGCGTTTTATACGGCAAAACGTCATCATTTATCACAAATCAAAGTCAACTAAGTTTTATTGCAAAACGCCGTTTTGCTTATTGGATATTGGCAAAGAAGTCTATGAGTTTTTTGAGTTTTTGCTCGGCTGTGAGTTTGTTCGCTTCAAATATCATAGACGGCGGTATAGTGGTCGTAAGCACCACGCTGCCGCTGTTTTCTGCAACCGCGCGCATAAGACTTTCGTTCTTGAAAATGTCTGCGTAGTAGAAGTTGACGCCTGCGCCGTTGCGGTTGATTATAACTCTCGACGCGTCGTAGTTGGACGCAAGGTTTTTGAGGAGTGCTATATTGATAAGGTTTTCAAGCGGCAAATCCACAGGACCGTAAATCTCGCCGAGTTCTTTGATGAGAGAATCGCGCGCCTGCACGCTTGCAACCTTGGATATTTGCTTATACACACGCAATTTATCTCTGCCGCTGATATAGTCGTCGCTTATGAACGCCGCTGCATCGACTTTCATTTCAACGTCCTTATTCTCTTTCTTTACGACGCCCGTCTTGACCTCTTGGATTGCCTCGTCGAGAAGTTCCAGATACATCTCGTAGCCGACTTTTTCGATATGTCCGCTCTGCTCCGCGCCGAGAAGATTGCCTGCGCCGCGAATGGACAAGTCGGCAAGCGCGATTCTAAAGCCGCTGCCTATATCCGTGTTTTCAAGCAAGGAATCCAGCCTCTTTTGCGCCGTATCCGTGAGCGTGCCGTTTTCGGGGAGTGTGAAATATGCGTGCGCAAGCACTCCTCGCCTACCCACTCTGCCTCTCAATTGATAGAGTTGCGACAACCCGAAACGACCGCTGTCTATGACGATAAGCGTGTTTGCGTCCGGCAAATCTATGCCGTTTTCTATAATCGTGGTTGCGACGAGTACGTCAAACTCCTTGTCGTAGAATGCGCTCATTCGCTCTTCGAGTTGCCCTGCGAGCATTTGGCCGTGCGCCGTGATTACTCTTGCCTCGGGGCAAAGCGATCGGATTTTGCTTGCAAACGGATCAAGTTGTTCGACGTTGTTGAGAAGTATCAAAGTCTGACCGCCACGGGCAAGTTCTCTCGTGATTGCGTCAACGCAAAGCAAGTCGCTATACGATACGACGTACGTTTGTACGGGCAGTCTGCCGTGCGGTGCAGTCTCAAGCATAGAGATATCTCTTACGCCCGTAAGCGACATATTGAGAGTGCGCGGAATTGGCGTTGCCGAGAGCGTAAGCACGTTGACGAGCGGATATCTTTCTTTAAGTTTTTCCTTGTGTTCCACGCCGAAACGCTGCTCTTCGTCAAGCACGAGCAAGCCCAAATCGTGAAATTCCACGTCTTTTGCAAGCACTTTGTGCGTGGCGATAACCATATGCATAGTGCCGTCTTTGAGTTCTGCAAGCAAGGTGGCGTTGTCCTTTGACGTTTGCAATCTCGTTAAAAGTCCGCACTTTATTCCAAAGGGTTCCAATCTCTTTACAAGATTTTCGTAATGTTGCCTTGCAAGAATTGTCGTAGGTGCAAGCAACACCGCTTGTTTGCCGTCAAGCACCGTTTTGAACATGGCTCTGAACGCGACTTCCGTCTTTCCGAATCCTACGTCGCCCACCAAAAGCCTGTCCATAATGCGGCCGCTTTCCATATCTTGCTTTATCTCGCCAATGGCTTTGAGTTGGTCGGGCGTTTCCTCGTATTCGAAGTTGTCCTCGAACTCCTTTTGCCACACGGTATCTTCGCTGTATTTGAAACCGCGCTGTTTTTCCCGCTTTGCGTAAAGTTCGACGAGGTTTATTGCAAGTTTCCTTACGGATTTACGAACTTTTTCCTTTTCTCTTTCAAACTCTTTGCCGCCGAGCTTGTTAAGTGCTGGATGCTCCTCACCGACAAATCTTTGAAGATTGTTCATCTGGTCGGTGGCAACGTAAAGCGTGTCGCCGTCCTTGTATTTAAGCACGATGTACTCTTTTTCAAAGTCGCCCGTTTTGAGTATGGTCGTACCCTCGCAAAGTCCTACGCCGTGTATTCTATGCACCACGTAATCGCCTGCTTTGGGCGCAAGAGCCTGCTCCTTGCCTCTGACGCTTATATCTTCGCCTCTATGCTTGCCGATGCACTCGCCCACGCCTATGAGACACACTTTTGATGCAGGATATATAACGCCCGTCTCCACGCAAAGTGGCGTTGCAAGCACCGCTCCCTCGTCGTTTCCGTCCTCGCTATAGGTTGCAAACACGTCGTACTCTCGCAAACTGTCGATGACCGTCTTTGCCCTTTCCTTGCTCGAACACGCCATAATGACCTTGGTGCCGTTGAGCGAGAAAGTCTTGATGTCTTGCACGATAGTCTGCGGATCGAGATAATATTTGGTTACGGGCTTGGTTTTCGGCTCTATGATATATTTCGGCTCGAAAAGTTGGTTGTTGAGCGAAAGCGAGGAAAAACTCATCTTGCGCAAAAACACCAACTCGCGCTTGATTTCGTTTAGAGGCACGCAAACGTCCTTGTGCGTGCTTAAAATTTCGCCGCCTTCGAGAAGATTCTTTATACGACCGTCAAATTCTTTTGCGAGAATTTGCAATTTGTCAAACACCACTTTCGGCTCGTCGAATATTACGAGCGTCGGCTTATCGTCGTCAAAAAATTGCAAAAGCGGCGTGGTGCAGTCTTTCATAAACGGCAACGCCCACACGCAAGAGGGATCGCAAGCGCCCACGCTCAAACCCTCTTTGACTTCGAGCGCAAACTTGTTGTCCGCATGCAACGAAAGTTGCTCGATTGCGCTTTCATAGCCTTTTTCGTCAAGCAATATATCGCTCACGGGCGCAAAACGCACGCCTTGCACCTCGTTTGAGGCAAGCATGCTTTCTACGTCAAGCACCTTGATATCTTCGACGAGTTCGTCAAAAAAGTTGATTCTGTACGCCACGCCGTCAATGCCGAAAATATCGACGATATCGCCCCTTACGGCAAAATCTCCGATATCTGCAATCATAGCCTGTCGCTCGTAGCCTGCTGCGGTCAATTTGTCGGCAAGCGATTGCGGCGAGATTATATCTTCCTTTTTAACGCAAACGGAATATTTCTTTATAAGATTTCTTTTCGGGAAAAATTGCAGCAGCGAATCCGCCGACGTAACCACTATTTGCGCCTCGTCGAACGCCACGTCGCAAAGGGTGTTCATCCTCTCTCTAACGCTTTGAGCGGAGAAAGTTTTTCTCGGCAATAGCACGTCGTCGCGATATGGCAAATAGGACGTTTTCACGCCCCAACTTTGTAGTTTTCTCGCAAGCGATTTTGCGCCCAAACTGTCTGCCGTAACGACAAGCCTGCGCACGGGAAGTTGCGAAATTATATGTATCTTCGCCCCCTCGCAAACGCGCAATACGGAAACTGCCGACAATTTATCGTCGGTCAGTCTTTTTGCGCCTATGCCGTTTAGCGATGACAGCTTTTCGCCTAAATTTAGAAGTTGTAATGCCTTTGGTGTATCCACTTTATCTCTTGTTTGCAATCTCTTGCACTCGTTGTATATCAAGCCCTTCCATAAGAGCCAAAATGGCGTCGTCCGCCTTGTCTATCGCACCTTGCAAAATCTGTTTGTTGTCAAAATCGACCTTTGATAGTACGAAATCGATAAGTTCAACCTCTTTTTGTGCAAGTTCCTCCGTTTTCGTGCCTATACGCACACGCTTGAAATCCTGCGTATAAAGTTCCTTTACGATATTGCGCATACCGTTATGCGTGCCTGCGCTGCCTTCCTCTCTTATGCGCAATTTTCCTATCGGCAAATCAACGTCGTCATAGCACACGATAAGTTCGCTTGCCACGTCAACGTCGTATCTTGCGACAAGTTTTTTGACAGCCTCGCCGCTTAAGTTCATATACGTTTCGGGCTTGGCAAGCACAAACTCCACGCCCTTGTAATTTCCCTTGCAAGTGCGTGCGTCGCATTCGGTTTTGTCAAACTTCACTTTGAGCCTTTTTGCCAAAGCGTCGATTGCCATAAAGCCGACGTTGTGATAGGTGTTTTTGTACTTCATGCCGGGATTGCCCAGCCCTACGACGAGTATCATATCTTTTGTCCTCTCGTGATAATTACTTTTTGATTTTGGTGTCTTGCCGCACTCTTCCAATCGTGAACGAGCCGTCCTCGATATCGCGCGTTACCGTCGTGCCAGCCGCAATGAAGGCGTTGTCGCCAACGACCACGGGTGCGATAAGATTGGTGTTTGCGCCGATAAAACAATTGCAGCCGACGGTGGTCTTGTGCTTATCCACTCCGTCGTAATTGCAAAACACGCTGCCGCAACCGACGTTCGTGCGCTCGCCAACGTCCGCGTCTCCTATATACGTGAGATGCGCCGCTTTCACCCCCTCTCGCAAAGTCGATGCCTTGACCTCGACAAAATCGCCCACACGGCAATTTTTGCCGATAGTTGCGCCTCGAAGTCTTGCAAACGGTCCGACCGTCGCGCGCGCATGCACGTGCGAGCATACGATATAGGAATATTCCACGCTCGCCCCGTCAATCACGCTGTCTTTGATATACGAACCTGCGACCTTTGCGCCGTTCATAATAACGCTTTCGCCCTCTATACGAGTGTAAGGCAAAATCTCCACGCCGCTTTCAATATTGACGGTATCGTCTATAAAAGTGGTGTTTTTGTCCAAAATCCGCACCCCTTGCGACAGATAATCGTCAAGAATTGCGTCTTTGAGCAAATTATACACCACATTATAAGATTTTGCATCATCAATCTTAAAAAAAGCCTTATCCGACGAAAAAACGCCCTTATTTGCGCTTTTCCCGATGCAAATTTTGGCAATCGGATTGTTTTTCCCAAGCCCAACACACTCGATATTCTCCGCACGCATACGCCTAACGAGCGAAAAAACGTCGCTTTTTTTGACAAGCGGCATATCGAGCGTCAACACAACGTTGACGTACCCGTCCAAAAGCGCAACTTCCTCTTTGTACGCGCCGATTTTTGCAATACGACAATCGGGCGCGCCGAAATCGGCAAACTCCCTTATGACAAAATCTCCCACTCGCCGCCCGAGCATAGTCTCTTGCGACCATTTGTTTTCCACGAAAATAATATTGTACTTATCCATACCATACTATATTCTTTTTTTGAAAAATGCTTGCAAAAGCGCGACATAATTTTTTGCAATTCGAGGGGTACAAATGCTATATTCTCCTCGTCGGGCAAAACAGGGCTCTCGCAGTAGCAATCAATTCAAAGGGAGACTGTTATGGATAATAAAAAGAAAAAAATCATCGTTATCATCATTGCAACAATCGTATCGCTCGTGACGTCAATTGCAGGTTGCCTTCTCGGCATCCCCAAAGACGCTTTCGACAACGCGCTCACAAGCACGGAAATCGTTGAAATCCTCGATGCGGACGAGATTCCGCAATAAAACCGTTTCAATCCGATAGCAACAAACTCGCAGCCCGCCCGACGCTCACGCGGCGACGCATACCGCCAACACGCTTGCATTGCAAGCGCGTGAGTACATAAAACATTCACCCCTTTATTCACTCTTTGAAAAGGAAATCGAGCCAATCGTGGCTCGATTTTCTTTTTGTATTTTTTGTATCGTCGTAACTCCTCTAAAAAGAATTACACCCCCTCTTTCCGGACACGC
>DBJV01000086.1 GCA_002297185.1 Christensenella sp. UBA767 | reverse complement strand
TATGGAAGATAGAAAAAACAAAAAATTGAATATCGAAGTTTTGCCGAAAGGGGTGGAAGCACCTATGTTTCAGCAGAGGGAAAGCGGAGTGGCGCATACGCCGTACAGCCGTGAAGTTGCGTTTTATAGCCTTATAAGAAACGGCGACATACAAGGGCTGAGGGACTGTATGGAAAGTTTTGTGCAGGAGTCGCTTGTGGTTGGCAGAATGAGCAACGACAATTTGCGCCAATCAAAGTACTTGGCGGTGAGTTGCATAACGCTTGCCACGCGCTATGCCGTTGAGGGCGGACTTATGGAAAGCGAGGCGTATAACCTGTCGGACAAGTATATCCAAAGCATTGACAATATGGACGATACGGACGATATACTTTTCTTCCTAATCGAAAAGGCAGGGGAACTTACTATGCTCGTCAAAGAGCATAAAGAAAGACTTGAATATCCCTCATATATCCGCAAGGCGATAAAAATCATTGACTCGCATTTGCACGACAAACTCGTGTGCGAGGACATCGCAAAAGAGTGCGGCGTAAGCAAAGACTACTTGATGAAACAATTTAGGGCGTACGTGGGAATGAGTATGAAACAATATATAACGTTTCAAAAACTCGAGGCATCAAAAGAGTTGCTGCTCGGCGACGTTGCGTATAAGGACGTGGGATATTACTTTGGGTTCTGCTCGCAAACGCACTATATAAGCGCATTTGAAAAAGAGTACGGAATGACGCCAAAGCAATATATTGCGGCAAACGCCGAAAAGAAAAGAACTACCAAGAAAAACAAAAAATAGGTGTTGCTTTGCTGCTTGCAGAAATTGTCGATTGTTGTCATAAACGAAAGTTTATATGGCAAAATTTGGCAAATAAAGCCTTGTTTACGACATATATCGACAAATATCGCACGAAAAATAAAATTACACAAATACCGTAACCAAAACAAAACTTGTACGTGTATTTAGTGAAAGGAGGATTGGATGAAGAACGAGACTTTGGAAAGACTCATTAAAAAACATTATAATGAGGCTTTGCTGTACGTCTATTCCTTCTGCCACAATCGCTCGCTTTCGGAGGACATCGTGCAAGAGTCGTTTATGCGTGCGCTGCGCTCCATAGACGAGGAAAAAGACGGGTTCAAATACTGGCTGTTTAAGGTGTGCAGAAATTGCTATTTCGATTATCTGCGCAAGAATAAGCGAGTGGGCGCAATAGAGACGGACGTTGCGGACGAGAACGATTTGATTGACTCCGTTATTCAAAAGGAAGAATATCGCGCGCTTTATAAGGCGATATCACTTCTTAAAGATAACTATCAAGAAATCGTGCGGCTATTCTACTTTGACGGTATGTCCGTAAAGGAAATTGCATCCATTCTGGATATGAGCATAGAAAACGTCAAAATTTTGCTCTATCGCGCGAGATTGAAACTCAAGGAAATTTTGGAGGGTAACGTATGAATTTTGAAGAGGCATTTGCCCGATATAAAGACGGCGTTGCGACGGAAGAAGAAAAGGCGTACGTCAAAGAGCAACTCGAAATTGCAAACGCGTTCGTTGCAGACGACGAAAAACGCCAGTCTGCGCCCGTCGTAGAGGCAAGCGACGACGACGTGAAAAAGGCGAAGAAAAAGTTTAAGTGGCGTTACGTCGTGATACCTGCGGTATCGCTTATATGCGTGCTTTTGGTGGTGGCGGCGATTCTCGGCGGAGTGTTTGGCTCGGCGGCAACGTATGCGCATAATGCAAGAACTTACGATAAAGACGCATGCGAGGCTATTGCTTGGAATAAACTTGCGGAAGTTGCGACGGAAAACGAATTCTCCTCATATCTTCCTTCGTTCGAGGTCGATGACGTTGACAAAGAGTTCAACTACGTTGCACACGATATAAAGCAGAGTTATTATTCTTACTTCTTTACGTTTGAGCGCGACGACGATTTGTATCTCGATAAAACGGATATAAAAGTGGTTATCGAGGTCAATACCGTAACGGGCGTTGCAACGCTTGTGAAAATCAAAAATAAATAAACGAAATTAAAACGCAAAGCGTGCCAAAGCGGCACGCTTTTTTTTATGCGGCAATAAATCTTAATACGGCACGCTTTTTCGACGAAAACTCAAATATATTTTTTCCGCTTATTTTTATAATCCGTTTGCATACAATATTCACGAGGTGTTTATGTGGTCAAACTTGATAAGTATCGCCAAAGGGTATGATAAGGAAATAGGATATATACTTGACAAACTTCAATGTACAAAAGACGTGTCCTACGCAATCGAGGAGTCGGAGGACAGAATGTGGATTTATCTTGCGAGTGCGTGCGAGCGTGTGGATGAGGTGGAGAGCAAAATATACGACATTCTCGACGTGGTGTTTTTGTCCTTTCTCAAATTGCGCTATTTTTTGGAGCGGTTGCCCTTTAGACAACTCAATCACGCAAAATGCGCGCTGCTGAGTTCTATCGTAAACTTTGACAGAGACTTTGAAAGCGGAATAATCGCAAAAACGCTGTCAAACTCGCTTGACTACAACGTTGACGGACTTTTTAATTTCCGCTTGCGCTCGCTTAAAGAGGCGTGGAGCGAGGTTGCGGACGTTGCATCGAGACTTTTAGAAGGCAGCAGCGGCGATACGGATATATTCGATATAGCCTCATTCATTGCAGGAACGGACGGCGGAAAGAATCAAATATCGATAGAGCGTAACCGCCTCAAAAATCTGACGGAAAGGCACTTTGTGGAAGTGGTCAATCTATTCGATACGGAAGAGTACAATATACTGAGTGCAATCATAAAAGAAAAGCCGTGCGAAATAGTGATTGAAAACAACTCTTTTTCAACTCCTATGAACTCTACTTTGCGGCATATTGCAAGAGTGATTGAGAAATCGTAAATACACGATAAGTGTTGTAAAATCGGGCGAAAATGCTTAAATCTGCCAAAAACGGCTATATTTTGACAAAATTAATTTAAGTAAAAGCACGAAAAGTGTTGTAATATGTCGATATAAAACACGATATGTGTATAATGTCGAAATATGTAAAAGGAAAAAGGCAACAAAAAACAGGCGATTGTGCGCCTGTTTTTCGTTGCCTATGAAATCTAAATTAATAGACTTTGCGAGCTTTGATTGTGTTTGGGGCTTTTAGTGTATTCAAATCAAGTTCGGAATCGGTATCGATTATCGTATAGCGGATGCCGTTTCTTACTGCGCTCACGCCGTCAAACTCTTGATTGCCGTTGTCGTTGGAAATGACCGTATAGCGATGCGCTTTGTTCTTGGGCAAGGAAACATTGGGCATATTGACGGAATTGGTGATATTGCCGTTTTCTATATAATCCTTGAGTTCTTTTGCCGCCATGACTGCGCAATTGTCTTCCGCCTCTTCCGTTGACGCGCCGAGGTGAGGAACGGCTACGATGCCTTGACTGTTTATGCAATCGCCGTCGGGGAAATCAACGACGTACTTGCGGACTTTTTTGCTTGCAAGCGCATTCTTGATTGCCGCAACGTCGCAAAGTTCGCCACGGGCTGCGTTTATGATTATTACGCCGTCCTTCATGGTGGCGATACTGTCCGAATTGACGAGGTGTTTCGTTTCGGGAGTCATGGGCATATGAAGGGTGATAAAATCGGCGTTTTGCCATGCGCTCTTCATATCTGCAAATATCGTCACAAAGGGGATTTCTTCTTTGGCGGCATCCGAAATATAGGGGTCGTAACCTACGACGTTCATACCGAGGGCGTGGGCGGAGATTGCGACTTTTCTGCCTATTGCGCCAAGTCCCAAAACACAAAGTGTTTTGCCCATGATCTCGTTGCCTGCAAACGCGCTCTTGCCTTTTTCCACTTGTTTTGCTACGTCGTCGCCCGTGAGGGTGTTTGCCCAATTGCTTGCCTCGACGACGTTTCTTGCGCCTATGATGAGGTAGGCAATGACGAGTTCCTTGACCGCATTGGCGTTTGCGCCCGGGGTGTTGAACACGCAAATGCCTTTCTTTGCATAGTCCGCGTGCGGAATGTTGTTGACGCCTGCGCCTGCTCTTGCGACTGCCAAAAGCGTGTCGGGGACTTGGTATTCGTCCATTTTGAAGGAGCGGACGAGGATGCCTACGGGATTTTCGCAAGAATCGGTGAGGTCGTAGCCTTCAAGCACGGGGTTTGCGAGTTTGGATATGGAATTGAGTTTGAGAATATTCATATCGTCACCTAATTTAACTTACTTGTTTTCAAGTTCAAATTTCTTCATGAACTCGATGAGCGCTTTGACGCCTTCAACGGGCATTGCGTTGTAGATGGATGCGCGCATGCCGCCGACGAGTTTGTGACCCTTGAGGGATACGAGTCCGTTTGCCTCCGCCTCTTTGACGAATTTTGCGTTGAGTTCGTCGGAGGGGGCTACGAAAGGCACGTTCATGATAGAGCGGCTGTCTTTTTCAACGTAGTTGTTGTAGAAGTCGGAATTATCGATAAAGTCGTAGAGCATGCCTGCTTTTTCTCTGTTGATTTGCTCGATTGCATCCACGCCGCCCATTTTTTTGAGGTGGCGAAGGTTGAGCATCATCATGTAAATTGACCAGCACGGCGGTGTGTTGTAGAGGCTGTTTGCGTCTATTTGCGTGCGGTATTTGAGCATGGTGGGGCAAATCGGGAGTTCGCCGCCCAACATATCGTCTCTGACGATGACGAGGGTTACGCCTGCAGGGGCAAGGTTCTTTTGCGCGCCTGCGTAGATGAGGGCGTATTTGCTTACGTCCGTCTTTTCACTCATGATGCAAGAGGACAAGTCCGCAACGAGGGGTACGCCGTTCGTGTCTGGAAGGGTGTGATATTTGGAGCCGAAAATGGTGTTGTTCTCCGTGATATGCACGTAACTTGCGTCTTGTCTGAAATCGGAGGGCGAGGTCTTGGGAATATAGGTGAATTTCTTGTCCTCGCTGGACGCGACGAGCTTGATATCGCCGTATTTTTGAGCCTCTTTGTAGGCTTTTTTGGCAAAGTTGCCGGTTACGATATAATCCGCTTTTCCGGTTTTGAGCAAGTTGAGCGGAATTGCCTCAAACTGCGTTGACGCGCCGCCTTGCACCATTATCACGTGATAGTTCTCGGGAATTTGCATAAGTTCGCGCACCAAATCGAGACACTCCGTGTTGATTGCGTCGTACCATTTGGAGCGGTGGCTCATTTCCATAACGCTCATGCCCGAGCCGTTAAAATCGGTGATGGATTTGCCTGCCTCTTGCAATACTTCGAGCGGGAGCATGGACGGGCCTGCGGAAAAGTTGTAAACTCTCATAATTTCTCCTTTATTTGCGTTAGCAAAATTTGTTTATATTTATATCGTAAAGGCAAAATCGGCGTTTGTAAAGATGTTTTTTGTCCGCTTTTGCAAGTATTTGCATAATCTCTTGATTAAAATGCGAAAATAGTGTAATATATTAAACTAGATAAATATGTACACTATCACGCGCTTAGGCGCATACGGAGAATATAATGGCAAAAAATACGAAAACAGTTAAGGTTACATTCCTCGGCGGCGTGGGAGAAATCGGAAAAAATATGACCGTCTTGGAATACGGTAACGACATGATAATCGTCGATTGCGGCGTGTCTTTCCCCAAAGAGGACAGCCCCGGCATCGACGCGATTATCCCTGACATCACTTATATCAAAGAAAATATAGCAAGACTTCGCGGCATCGTGCTTACGCACGGTCACGAGGACCACATCGGCGCAATTCCTTACTATGCCGACGACCTTAAAGACGTGCCTATTTACGGAACGGCGCTCACGATCGGGCTGCTTAAACGAAAGCTCGATAAAGCCGGGAAAAAGTGCAATCTCGTGACTATTGCGGCAGGGGATACGGTGTCGCTCGGTGAGTTCCGCGTGGAATTTATCAAGGTGGCGCACTCCATGGCTGGCGCGTGCGCGCTTAATATCAATTGTCCTATCGGAAACGTGTTCGTGACGGGCGATTTTAAGATCGATAATACGCCTATCGACGGCAAAAAGACGGATATCGGGCGCATTGCGGAGATCGGGGCGAAGGGCGTGTTGCTCATGCTCGGCGAATCGACCAACGTCGAAAGAGCGGGTAGTTCTACGTCCGAAAAGGTTGTGGGACAGAATCTCGAGCAGATTTTCGTCGCCAATCCAAATAAACGAATCGTTATTGCGTGCTTTGCATCGTCAAACTATCGCGTGCAACAGGTGCTGACGCTTGCGCATAAATACCATAGAAAAGTGGTGCTTGCAGGCAGAAGTATGAAGGGTATCGTTGACGTTGCGTCTGCTTGCGGCGAGTTGCAGGTGCCGAAGGGCGTGCTTGTCGATAGCGTGGGTAGGTTGCTGCCGAGTGAGACCGTCGTGCTTGCTACGGGGTCGCAAGGGGAGCCGCTTAGCGCGCTGAACAAGCTCTCGAAGGGCGAATTTAACAAAATCAATCTCGGAACGGACGACGTGGTTGTGCTTAGCTCCTCGCCAATTCCCGGAAACGAGAAATCCGTGTATGACGTAATCAACGACTTATTTAGGAAGGGTGCGAACGTCATTTACGACAGTATGAACGATATTCACGTGTCCGGGCATGCGTACGCAGAGGAACTTAAGCTTATGCTTACGCTCGTGCATCCGCAGTTCTTTATGCCCGTGCATGGCGAGTATAGGCATCAGTTTAAGCACGCTGAAATTGCGAAATCGCTGGGCGTGGCAAGCAAGAATATCGTTATTCCCAATATCGGGGAGTGCTACGGCGTAAATCAAAAGGGAATCCGTCAACACTCAAACGTGGCGTCGGGGAATACCTACGTGGACGGCGTGGTGCTTGAAGACGGTAAATCCGTTGTCAACGACCGCCGCTCGCTTGCAGAGTACGGTATGCTGTTGGTGCTGTGCGCCGTGGATATGGACCTCGGGAAAATCTCGGGGGACGTTGACGTTGTGGCGAGGGGATTTAACCTTACGGACGACGTGAGATTGTCCATTGAAAACGCGACGAAAGACGCTATAAATTCCGTGGATTTTGACAAGACGGACGTAAACGAAATTGCGAGAATCGTCAAAAAAGCGGTGAGAAAACTCTTTTATAAGGACAGACAATTTCCGATTATCATTCCCGTTATCGTCGAGGACTGATTGCGGAGAATGTTGGTAATCCGAAATATAAAAAAGACAAATTTTCGTTGTTGCTGTAAGGTAATGGAAGTTTGGCGGCGGAAATGAAAGTATGTTGCCGAAACGGAGAATCTGAAAAAATAGAGCCTGAATGGGGTGAACGGAGAACCTGAAAAAGGGGAGCCGAGAAACAAGCATAGGTTATACAAGAATAGACAAATTTTCGTTGTTATTCCTGTCGGTAAAAGCGAGAGGAAGGGGTGAAATATGTATAGAAAACGCATTATTCTCATACTTACGTCGAGGGATGAACCGCAAGGGGTTTCGCAGAAACTCGCAGAGGCTATCCGCAAAATAGGGACGCACAACGTGGTGGTTATGAGCGACGATAAATACGGCTCGGCGACCAAACTTTCGGCGTTGGATAAAATTATGGACAGCGGTGGGGAATATCAATATTTGCTCGAGAGAAAGGACAAGGGCGTGATTAAGGACAAGTTCAAATTCAAGACGCTTTCAAAGAGAGTGAACAGAATAAACAACCTTATAAAGCGATTCCATCCCGAGTATATTTTGTGCGTTACGCCGTACGCGCATCATTGCGCGGTAGAGGCAAAACGTAGGGCGAGATTTGACACTCAAATCATCTATATGATGCAGACTTTCACCTTGTCAAAAAGAGTGCATGACGACGCAACAAACGTTTATATAGTCGAAAATGCAGACGTAAAGTCCGATTTGGTGCGAAAAGGTATAAAATCAAAGGATGTTATGGTGATGGGATTGCCCTACGATATAGAGTGCTTGCACCCAGACCAAATTACCCTCAAAAAGAGAGAACTCGGACTTCCCAAAGTTAAGACCGTCTATGTGAACGTGCAGGACAAAAAGGAACTTTTGGACGTGTTCTCGCTGCTGCTCGACCAAGGGGAAATTGCAAATCTCGTGGTCAATTGCAGTGACGTAAAGACGCTTGAAACACTGTCGTCCATGGCGGTAAAAGTGCCGAGCATGAAGGTGGTGTTTATACAAAACGCAGACCAAACGGACGAGTGCATGCAGGTGTGCGACGTGGCGATTACGCAATACGACGTGGCGACGCTGTATAAGTGCTTTAAACTGGGTATTCCGTCAATCGTGCTGTCCAAAAACGAACACGAGCAAGCGGATATATCTTACCTCGTAAGTCACGGGCTTTGCCTCAAAGCAAAAGACAATCTCGATATGGTTGCGCTGCTCTACAAACTTTTGCAGACGGATACGGGTATTAAGATTTCCGACGAGGGCAAAAAGTGGGTGGAGTACAGCAGCCTCGATAATATAGCCAACTTCCTTTCCGCATACATAGCGGTGTGAGGGATAATATGCCAAAGATAAAGATTAAAGCGGTTTCGGACTTTGCAAAAAGACAGGGATTTAAGGTCGGCGACGAAGTGTTGCGCATTGGCGGATACGAGATGATTGACGAACTGGATTACCTGTACTACGACAACGAGAGAAAATTCTCGGTGGATATTTTGCGTGACGGAAAACCGCATACGATAAAGGTGCATAAAAAAGACGGACAGTCGCTTGGGCTTGAATTCGATATTGAAATGAAACCCGTGGTGTGCAAAAACAAGTGCATTTTCTGCTTTGTGGATCAACTCCCCAAGGGTATGCGCTCCACGCTTTACGTGAAAGACGACGACTATAGATACAGTTTTATGTGCGGCTCTTACGTTACCATGACCAACGTGAGCGAGGCGGATATAGAGAGGGTTATACGCTTGAAACTAAGTCCGCTTTATATATCCGTGCATGCGTGGGACGACGATATCCGAACGTTTATACTCAAAAACCCCAACACTCGCAAACTTAGAGACCAAATGCGCCGTTTGGGTGCGGCAGGAATCAAGATGCACACGCAGCTCGTCGTCGTACCCGACGTCAACGACGGAAAGGTGCTTGAGGACAGCATAAGAGGCTTGCACGAGGTAGAAGGTGTGGAAACCGTTGCGGTCGTACCCGTTGGTATGACGGGGCATAGAGATAACTTGCCCAACCTCAAAAGCGTGGACGAGCAGAACGCAAGAGATACTATTGAACTTGTGGAAAGACTGCACAAGGAATACGGAGGATTTTGCTGGTGCAGCGACGAATATTACGTCAAGGCAAAACTGCCAACGCCGTCAAGCATGTATTACGGCTCGTTTGACCAAATCGAAAACGGCGTAGGATTGCTTGCGGACTTTAACGATAACTTCGAGTACAATATGAGCGAGGTTGAGGATTGTAAACTCGGCAAGAGAGTTGAGTTTATAACGGGCGTATCCTTTGCGCCTTACCTTGAAAAGTACGCAAAAAGAATTGAGGAAAAACTAGGGATAGAGTGCAAGGTGCATGCGATAATAAACAACTTCTTCGGCACTTCCGTAACGGTTGCAGGTCTTGTGACGGCAGGGGATATTACGGAGCAACTCAAAGACAATCCCGTCCCCGACGCATACGTGATACCCGACAATATGCTGCGTGAATTTACGGATACTTTCCTCGACAACGTAAGAGTTGAAGAACTCTCCGGGAGGCTGAAAGCTCCTCTTATCGTCACCGCACACAGCGGAGCAGATTTGGTGAGCAAGATAAAAGAGTTCTTTGAATGATTGGCAAAAACAAGAAAATGAAATCACGCATAAAATGACGGAAACGGCGTTTTATGCAGGCAAAAAAGATAAATAAACATAAGATTCGGTGAACAAATGAAACCATTAGTAGCAGTAGTAGGCAGACCTAACGTTGGAAAATCGACGCTTTTCAACCGCATTGCAGGCAGTAGAATTTCTATTGTCGAGAACACTCCGGGCGTTACTCGCGACAGAGTATATGCAGATTGCGAGTGGTGCGGAAGAGCGTTTACGCTTATAGATACGGGCGGCTTGGAGATGAAAAGCACGGACGAGATGTGGAGCCATATCCGCACGCAAGTGGAAATTGCCGTGGATACGGCGGACGCTATTTTGTACGTGGTTGACGGAAAGACGGGACTTACCACGGACGACAACCTCGTGTGTTCGTATCTTAGAAAATCCAAACTTCCCGTTATACTTGCCGTAAACAAAATCGACAACAACGATATGGGCAACGTATATGATTTTTACGCACTCGGATTTGGCGAGCCGCATGCGGTGAGCGCAGAGCAGGGTAAGGGCTTGGGCGATTTGCTTGACGCAATTATGGAAGTTATCCCCGTGAGCGTACCCGAGGAAGACCCCGACCGTATAAAGATCGCAATCGTCGGAAAACCCAATGCAGGCAAGAGTTCTATCGCAAACAAACTTTTGGGATACGACCGCTCTATCGTAAGCGACATCGCAGGCACGACGCGCGACGCTATAGATACAGAACTCAACGTGGGTGACGATAAATATCTCATCATCGACACCGCAGGTATGCGCAAGAAAAAGGTCGTAAACGAGGACGTGGAAAGATACTCGGTTATGCGTTCCATTCTCGCAGTGCGTAGGGCGGACGTGGTGCTTATCGTGTGCGACGCAAACGAAGGGATTACCGAGCAGGACGTAAAAATCGCAGGATTCGTACACGAAGAGGGCAAGCCGTCTATCGTGGTTATGAATAAGTGGGATTTGGTGGATAAAAACACGCATACCATTTACGAGTACGAGAAGAAACTCAAGGAAGATTTGAAATATATGGATTATTTCAAGTCCGTGTATATCTCCGCACTCAGCGGAAAGCGTCTCGATAATTTGCTGCCGCTTTGCAAAGAGGTTGTGGCAAACTCCAGAAAGCGTATTGCGACGGGACTTCTCAACGAGGTTATCGGCGACGCTATAAGAATAAGCGAGCCGCCGTCTTACCTCGGAAAGAAACTCAAAATCTTCTACGTTACGCAAGTGTCCGTTGCGCCGCCGACTTTCGTGGTGAAGGTCAACGACCCGGCGATTATGCACTTTAGTTATAAGAGATATTTGGAAAATTCGCTGCGCAAGAGTTTTGACTTCTCGGGTACGCCGATAAGGTTGCTTATACGCTCCAACAGCGGCGAGGAATAAGCAAAAAAATCAAGATTTTCCGCTCAAAAACGTGTTGCATAAACGCAGGATGAGTGATATAGTGTTTACGTTAAATCGGACAATTGTATAATTATATTATACAAACCGCACGAAAGACCACGCCGATTGGCAAAAGTGTCGCAGTCGGAATAGGATACATTAAGACGGAGGGCTTATGAACTACAAGGATATTGCCAAAGATCAACTTTGCGAGCAACTCAAAACCGAACAAAAGGCATATAAGAAACTTGTAAAATGCGGTGTGAGCGTGGATATGACGCGCGGAAAACCGTCCTCCGAGCAACTTGAAATCGCTATGCCCATGCTCGAGCATGCGGGCGAGTACGACTATAAAATGAGCGGTATCGACGCTCGAAATTACGGCGAGGCGGCAGGTCTTAAACAGGCGAGGGAACTAATTGCGGACATTCTCGGCGTGAAGGCGGACGAGGTTATCGTGTGCGACGGCTCGTCGCTGGATATTATGTACAACGTGGTGCAATTTGCGCTGCAGTTCGGCATAATGGGTTCGACGCCGTGGAATAAACTTGATAAGGTCAAATTTATTTGCCCTGCGCCCGGCTACGATAGGCATTTTTCCATTTGCGAGAACTTTGGCATAGATATGATTACCGTGCCGATGCTCGCAGACGGTCCGGATATGGATATGGTGGAGGCTCTCGTCAAGGACGACGCAAGCGTGAAGGGCATTTGGTGCGTTCCTAAATACTCCAATCCGACGGGCGTTACGTACTCGGATAAGGTGGTGGAAAGAATGGCAAATCTCAAGCCTGCGGCGAAAGATTTTCGTGTGTTCTGGGATAACGCATACTGCATTCACGGGCTTTACGAGACGGAAGATAAACTCAAAAACATATTCGACCTTGCAAGAAAAGCAGGCAACTCGGATATGATTTACGAGTTTATGTCAACGGCGAAAATCACTTTTGCAGGCAGCGGCGTTGCGGCGATTGCAGCCTCTCAAAACAACGTGCAGGATTTGCTCAAACGTCTATTCTTTAAGAAAATCAATCCTAACCGCGTAAATCAGGTTATGCACGTGGAGTTCTTGAAAGACAGCGACAACGTGAAGAAGATTATGCAAAAGCACGCTGCGATACTGCGCCCCAAATTCGATTTGTTCCAAGCGAAGATGGGGGAGGCGTTCGGTAAAAGCGACGAGGTGAAGTGGTCAAGACCGCGCGGAGGATACTTTATTTCCCTCGACGTGCCGCATTGCGCAAGACGTATAGTAGGACTTGCGGCGGACGCAGGAGTGAAGTTTACGGCGGCAGGTTCGACCTTCCCGTATCGCATGGACGACAACGACAGCAACATCCGTATTGCGCCGAGCGTACCCTCTCTCGAGGATATGGATTTTGCAATAGACGTGCTTATCCAAAGCATCAAAATCGCACTTATCGAGTATTATATGAGTAGATAAAGTGGCGATTGTGTGAAAAACTATATAAAAAACGACATTAAAAAAGGCACTCAAACGAGTGCCTTTTTCGTGCCTTTTAGGCTATTACATTTTTGCAATGTATTGAGCGAGTGCGTTGAAGATTACGTCAAGACCGTGTGCGCCTGCATCGGGATAACCGATTGAACGCTCGCCGACCGTGCCTGCTCTTCCGAGAGTTGCGACGTGAGTCTTGGTTGCCTCTGCGCCGTCGTGTGCCGCTTTTGCACCGAGGTCGAGACCTTCTTGCAACGTCTTGCCTTCTTCTGCCGCTTTGGTCAATGCCATTGCGCAGGGCTTGAGTGCGTCAACGAGAGTCTTGTCGCCGATTTCCGCGCCCTTGCCGAAGGATTTTTTGCCCGTCTCATAGACACCGCGATTTGCCTCGGTGAAGAGGAGTGCGATATCTGCGAGATTGACTTCTTTCTTGCCGAGCATTGCTTTGCCTGCGTACTTGAATGCAGAACCCCAAATCGGGCCGCTTGCGCCGCCGCAGTACTCTTTGATTATTTCGCTGCAGCTGACGAGGAATTGACCGATGTCGCCTTTCTTTCTCGTTGCCCAGTCTGCTTTGAGTTGTTTGAATCCTTTTGCGATTGACATACCGAAGTCGCCGTCGCCCATTTTGTCTGCCTCGCAGAAGGGGACTTCGTTTTCGATGATGACGTCTGCCATTTTGTCAACGATTTGGACGAATGCCGCCGTGTTAATGGTCTCGCCTACGACGGGGGTGCCTTCTACTTCATAGGCTGCGTTTTCTTCGTTTTCAGCCGCTGCCGCTGCCTTTTTTGCGGTTGCTTTGTGCGCGGTTTCGACGGGTGCGTATCCGAGCGCTCTGCCGATTGCTTGGACTGCCTCGAGTGCTGCCGCCGCTTGTTCGCTCATTGCTGCGCCCCAAGTGAGTGCAGGAGTGGAAACTGGGTAGTCGATGAGGGCTTTAAGTTCGTTATCAACACGGAGGACGGAGATTGACGCGCCTGCCATGTCGATGGAGGTCATGAAGTTGCCCACGATCGTGCGATGGATGTTGATGCCGTCTGCTTTCAACGCCTTCGTCACGGAGTTGTTGAGGATGTAAAGCTCTTGGAGCGGAGTGCCGCCAAAACCGTTGATGAGAAGGACTACGTCCTCGCCTTTCTTGAGAGCGAGATCTTCTTCGAGGTCGGTGAGGATGCGTCTGGACAAATCGTCGCAGAACGTGCCTGTGGAATAGTCGATTTTCTCACGGAAACGACCGGGTTCGCCGTGGATGCCTACGCCAAATTCCATTTCGTCGTCGCCGATTTCGAAAGTGGGGTGTCCTGCAGCCGGAACAGTGCAGCTGGTGAATGCGAAACCGAAGGAACGAACGTTCTCGATGACTTTGTTTGCAACTGCTTTGACTTCTTCGAGTTCTTTGCCTTGTTCCGCCGCCGCACCTGCGCATTTGTGTACGAGAACGGTGCCTGCAACGCCTCTGCGACCTACGGTGTAGAGAGAGTCTTTGACTGCGATATCGTCGTTGACATACACTGCATCGACTTTGATGCCGTCGTCTTGTGCGTCTGCCATTGCGTTGTTGAAGTTCATGCAGTCGCCCGAGTAGTTCTTGATGATGAGAAGAACGCCTTTGTCCGTGGCGCATTTCTTGATTGCATTATAGACTTGGACTTGAGAGGGGGACGCGAAAACGTCGCCGCATACCGCTGCGTCGAGCATGCCTTTGCCGACAAATCCTGCGTGTGCAGGCTCGTGTCCGCTGCCGCCGCCTGAAATCAAACTGACTTTTGCGTCGTTGATGTCTTTCTTTTTGACAACCTTATACTTTTCGACGAATTCGAGTTCCGGATGGGCTGCTGCCAAACCGTGACACATATCGTAAACGAAAGTTTCGGGTGTATTCATTATTTTCTTCATAATATTTCTCCTTAAAGCCGCTTATATAATGATTTTATATCCTTATATTATGCGGATTTTTTATAAGACACTCCCTTGCGTGGGCAAGGGAGTGTGCATTGCTTATTAGTGGCAGCATTCGCAGTCGCAGCCGTATCTGAAATCGTGACCGAGTTTGTCCGCTGCTTTGATTGCGGCGATAACCATATCTTCGGTTACGGGGAAGGGCATGTTGTGGATGCTCTCGTCGGGGATGCAGGTCTTTGCTGCGACGATCTTGTATTCTTCCTCGGTGAGTTCTTCTCTAATAACTTCGCCCGTGCGAGGATTGGTCATAAGGTCGTGCAAGCAGACGGGGAGACCGACTTCGTCACAGAAGTTGAGGACTTCGTAAAGTTCTTCTTCGGGGCTGTTCTCGAGAACGAGTTGGCAAATCGTGCCGAATGCGACGACTTCACCGTGCATGCAACATGCGTGGATGTCGTGAATTGCGGTGAGACCGTCGTGGATTGCGTGTGCCGCTGCAAGACCGCCGGATTCAAAGCCGAGACCGGAGAGAAGGATGTTGGTTTCAACGATTTTCTCGAATGCAGGAGTTACGACGTTGCAGTCGCATGCGACTTTTGCTTTTGCGCCGTCGCTGATAAGGTTGCGATAGCAAAGTTCTGCAAGTGCTGCTGCGGTGTAGGTGCCGTAGCCGAGCAACGTGCCTTTCTTGCGGTCTGCGCCGCAGGGGAGACCTGCGTTGACGTTGGATACGCTGTTGACGTTGGCTCTTGCCTCGAAGTATGTGGAAAGTGCATCGCCCATGCCGCTTACGAGGAAGCGAGAAGGTGCGTTTGCGATGACGTTGAGGTCGATAAGAACTACGGACGGGCTTTGACGGAAGTATGCGTAATCGTCAAACTCGTGATCGTCCGTGTAAAGAACTGCGGAGTGAGAGGTCGGTGCGTCAGTTGCCGCGATTGTCGGGCAGATGATGAGCGGATTGCCTGCTGCGACGCATTTGGATGTGTCGATTGCTTTGCCGCCGCCGAGACCGATCGTGCAATTGCATTTGTTTGCTTTTGCGAACTCTTGAAGTGCTTTTACGACTGTACGGGAGCATTCACCCTTGAAGATGTCGCAAGAGACGAATTCAACGCCGTATTTTGCTTGTGTTGCCTCGAGTTTCTCTTTGACGAGATTGAGTGCAAACGGGTCTGCGATAAGGAGCGCTTTCTTACCGAAGGTTTTGACAAAATAACCGAGGTTCAACAATTCGTTTTCGCCTTGTACATACTTTGTGGGACAAATAAATGCTTTTCTCATAAATTTTCTCCTTTAATGAGGTATTTTTTTAAGATGTAAACATTATATATCCTTGCCGAAAATAATTCAATACCCAATTTGTTAAAAAACGTGTATTTTTGAAAATTTTTTGCAAAAAATAGCGATTTTGAGGGTTCAGAGACCGATTTTTCATAAAATTTTAATGTTTTTTGAGCAATTTATTCAAAAAAGTTGAATATTGCAAAAATCCGTATATAATAAAAATCAATAAAAAATCTTCATTTTCGAGGTGAATAATATGGACGTTGTATCATCAATCGAAAAACGCGTGCAATGGATACGCGACTTGCTTGCAAAAACGGGTGCAAAGGGCATCATCTACGGCAATAGCGGCGGAAAAGATTGTACGCTCGTGGGCGCACTTTGTAAACTTGCAACTCTCAACGTTTTGGGCGTTATTATGCCTTGCCAATCCTCGCAAAATTACGGCAGCGACCGTGACGACGCATTAAGAGCAGGAAAGCACTTCGGCATAGAGCAAATCGAGATAGATTTGAGCGCAACGAAACAAGCACTTCTCGACGCTTTCGGCGAGCAACTCACCAATAATAACGCAGGCGAGAGCAATCTCAAAATGGCAAGCGTAAACATCAATCCGCGCCTCAGAATGACTACGCTTTACGCACTCGGTCAGGCAAGGGGATACCTTGTGGCAGGCACGGGCAATCTCGACGAGGCAACGCTCGGCTACTTCACCAAGTGGGGCGACGGCGCACACGATTTCAACCCGATTGCAGACTTGACGGTTGGCGAAATTTACGAGCATTTGAGATACCTCGGCGCACCCGAAACCATTATCACGAAGGCTCCGTCCGCAGGTCTTTATCAAGGTCAGACCGACGAGCAAGAAATGGGCATCAAGTACGCCGACGTAGATAAATATCTACGTGGTGAAGAGATACCTTCCGATGTTTTGGCAAAGATTGAAAAAGCCAAGGCTGGGGCAGCGCATAAACTTCGTATGCCTCTCAAATTTGGCGAAAACGCCTGATTTGGCAAATAACTGTGGCAGAGCCGTCCGAAAATCGGACGGCTCTTTTATATGTTTTTGTCGTAACTCCTTTAAATGAAGTTGCCCCCTCTTTCCGGA
>DBJV01000027.1 GCA_002297185.1 Christensenella sp. UBA767 | reverse complement strand
CAACAACTCTTCGTGGAGTTACAAAGTACGGCTCCGCCTGTCTAAGAGTGACGTCAGGCGTGCTTTGCATGCTAATGGAATATTCCATAATGCGGCTACGCCTAGATTGCCACGTCACTGTGTTCCTCGCAATGACGTAAGGGTGGGACACCCACACCCGAATAAAGAATAAATGTGGAATATTCCACAACTGCGGCAAAGCCGCAATATCACTTTTGGCGTAAGCCAAAAATATCACTTGCGCTTTGCGCAAATATCACTGCGACGAAGTCGCAATATCACTCTCGCGTAGCGAGAATATACAAAGGTAAAAGTATGTACGAAAATTTTAAAAGCGGTTTTATATGCATAGCAGGGCTTGCGAATGCGGGCAAATCTACGCTTACCAATGCGCTCGTCGGCGAAAAGGTGTCTATCGTTTCGTGGCGTCCGCAAACGACGAGAAATAAACTTCTCGGTATCGTCAACGGCGACGATTATCAAATGGTGCTTATCGATACTCCCGGTATTCATAAGGTGCGCAATCACCTCGGCGAGTATATGATGCAGGCGGTCGATAATTCGCTCAAAGACGTGGACGGCGTGATATACGTTATCGATGCATCGCGCGGCATGCAAAAGGAAGATTACGAATTTTTGGAAAAGAACGCCAAAAAAGTGCCTGTCGTGGTTGCGCTCAACAAAGAGGATACCGTCACGAGAGAGACGATGTTCGTGTCCTTGCAAAAACTCAACGGAATAGAGGGACTTAAGGCAATCGTGCCTATTTCGGCAAAGAAAGGGGACAATCTCGAGCCGCTCCGAAAGGAACTTATCGACCTGTTGCCCGAGGGCGTGCCGATGTATCCCGAGGATATGTACACCGAAAGCAGCATGCGCTTTATGGCATCCGAGATCATAAGAGAGAAAGCGCTCTATCTTCTCGACAAGGAAGTGCCGTACGGAATCGGCGTGTATATCAATAAGTTTGAGGAAAGAGAAAATCAACCTATCGTGGATATCGACGCGGATATCATTTGCGAAAAGCAATCGCACAAGGCTATCGTAATCGGCAAGGGCGGCGAGATGCTCAAACAAATTGCCACCAAGGCGAGAAAAGACCTCGAAGAAATGATTGGTATGCAAGTGTTCCTCACACTTTACGTAAGAGTGAAGGACGAGTGGCGCGATAACGACTATATTATGAAAGAATTGGGTTACGACCTCAAATCATTGAAAAAAGACTAAAAAAATAAGAATATTCCGCAAATTGCGCCGAAGGCACACACACCAAACAGACAATCTTGCGAAACGGTGGTATGGGTTTTATCTTTGCTTGAACAGATAGCAAAGATTGGCTGTGCGGTAGTAGTTGTGCGGAATAATCAAAAAAATAAAATCGGGATAATCCGAATAAACTACCGAGTTTTGCACATTCTACAATCGTGAACGAATACGAGTTGTGGACAATGTTTGCAAAAACCGGAGACGTCGAGTGGTACAATATGTATCGCGCGATGAAAGACTACAAGGATTTTAAGTCGCGACGAAAGGACGAAAATGCAAACAGCCGACCTGAAAATTAAAGCTATCGCAACGAGAGCGGTGCCTTACAATGAGAGTGATATGATTGTCACTCTTGTCGGCGTTGAATGCGGAAAAATTACCGCTACCGCAAAGGGTTGCCTTAAACCCAAAGCCAAACTTCGCTACAGCGCAGAGCCTATGAATTTCGGCGATTACGTGCTTAGCGGAAGGGGTGGAAGATACATAATTACGGAATGTTCGCAGATTGAGTCGTTTTCCACTATCACGCGCGATATCGAAAAGTATTATGCGGCGTCGCTGGTGCTTGAAGTGCTGACCAAACTTTCCGTTGAGCCGCAACCCGAACTTTTCCTTTGCGCACTCAAAACGCTAAACAATCTTGCTTTTACCGAGCAAGAGGCGGACGAGGTGGTGACGGATTTTCTGCTCGAAGTGCTGAAAATTTGCGGAAACGAACTTGATTTTGACCATTGCAATATTTGCAAGTGCAATATCGAAGGAACGGCGTATTTCAAGGATGCGGACGGAATCGTGTGCGAGCATTGCAAGGGGCTTGACGGGTATATCCCCATTGACCAAACGTCGAGAAAATATCTCAGCGGTGAAAATAGAAATATTTCACACGAATTGAGAGTGAAAGCAAATCTTTTGCTTTCCGAATTTGTATATATAACGTCAGGGGTGCGCATAGGCACTCACTACTTTACGGAGCAAATATGACAAACAAAAGAACTGTTGCAAAAACCATAGCGTTTGTATTGACGTTGTGCTTGATTATCTCTTGTTGCTTTATGCTTTTTGCGTGCAACAAGGACAAAGACAAGCCCAAATCCGTTGCGGATATCTATAAGAGCAAGACGAGCGAAAGCGAATTTTCCTCTTATAAACTGCAGTTTGTGCTTGACGAGGGGTGGACGGTCTATACGACTTCCACGTCTAAGTCCAGCCAAAACGTTGACGTAAACAGCGACGTGGGATACATAGAGAGTATCAACGGATTTGTGGTGGAGAAGGACGGCTCGCTTTCTATCGTGCTTTGCGACGACCAAAACGTCTATTTCGAAGGCGGTATGAAGGGACAGATTTTCCCCGATTGGATAAACGTGAGCGCACTTAGAGTTAAGGGCAATCTCATTGCGTGCAAGTTTGCAAACGGCGAGGCAGGCGTTTTCGATAAGAGCGGCAATACCGTTTTGTCGCGCTCTGCCGTAAGCGGCGCAACCGAGGCAAACATTGACGACGTTATCAAGATTTTGGACGGAAGTATGATTGCCGTGTCCGAAACCTACGATACGAAGGCGGTGAAAGGTTATACGTCCATTTATCGTCCTACGACGAGCGGCGACGTGTATAGCAGAGGTCAACTTGTGTGCAGAGTGCAAAACGACGACGCAAAACTCTCATATCTCAGAGGCTTTGATGGCAAATACGTGAGCGTTGTGGGTAACTCCGAAGGTGATTATATCTTTGCAATTCCGAAAAGCGCAAGCGAGGCTAAAAACGTCATTGCCACGACAAACGGCACGGTTGAGGACAACGGAAACGACGATTATTACAGCGAAATCACGTATATGGGAAACGGCAAGTTCTTCATCCACGAGGACTGGACGGTTGCATCTACGGACGATTACGCTTATTACGACGGATTTGATTATTACTGCTTTAAGCGCAGAATTTACACGCCCGACAACGACGCTACGAGCGAATACACGCAAAATGCGGATAAGGTGTTCCTCTATCTCGAAAACGCTTACTACGGCGGAGATAAGGGCGGTATAGACACCACGTCTTACCTCAAAGACGGATTTACTTACGCAAGCTACGGTTTGGCAATTATCGGCAAGCTTGGAACGTACGACCAATACATTCTCGACTCCGATTTTAACGTGGTTATGTCGCTTTCTGGCAACTACGGAATCACAATAAAAGACCAAAAGAAAGAGCAAGTCGGCTACTTCGACCTCGTTATGCAAAGCGTTGACGGATATTATTACAATCCGCTCCAACCGAGCGGCGTAAATATCTACGACGCAAGCGGCAAACTTGTGGGACATAACGACAGAACTACAGTTGCACAACAAGAACTCAGCAACAATATGATAGTTGCGGCAATCACCGATCCCGACGATAGCAAGAGTTATCTTTACGGCGCATTCAACCTCTACGGCGAGACCGTAGTGCCGTTTGAATACTCCACGCTTTCCGCTTTCAGAGGCTCATACACGATCGGTATGAAGTACGATAGCGACGCAAAGAAAACGCTCCCGTACATCATCGGCAGCGACGGAAAAGTCGTAACGGAATTGAGCGATGGCAGCAAACCGCTCGGCGATATCGCTACGTCAACGTCCAGCCAATATATCTACAAAATCGGCTGCTATATGAACTATATCACGACGACGGGCGAGGACGGAAAAGAGGTCAAACGTTTCGGTATCAAGAACTTCAACCCCAACGTCAACAAGAACGTGGTTATGCCTGCTACTATGGAGTCGGGAAGTGTGCTTTACGCATCGTCCAAATGCCCGAATAAAGTGTTCGTGTTTGCAAAGGTTACGAGCGGCTCTGCGGTGGCGTACACGGTGTATCAATTGATTTAAGGCGAATTATGACGAAAATTGTCAATGCTAAAGACGGAATAGACGAAGGCGCGCGCATTCTCAACGAGGGCGGTCTTGTGGTTTTCCCCACGGAGACCGTTTACGGACTAGGGGCAAACGCTTTCGATCCCGACGCCGTCGCAAAAATATTCAAGGCAAAGGGCAGACCGCAGGATAATCCGCTTATCGTACATATATCTTCGCTCGAACAGGTGAAGGACATTGCGGCGGAAATCCCCGAGGAGTTTTATAAACTTGCGCAAAGGTTTATGCCCGGACCTCTTACCGTCATACTCAAAAAGAGCGACAAAATTCCGTATATCGTTACGGCAGGCGGCGAGACGGTGGGCATTCGTATGCCTAAAAACGTTTATACGAGAGAACTAATTTCAAATAGTCATCCGCTTGCCGCACCGAGCGCAAACCGCTCCAAACACATTTCTCCAACGACCGCACAACACGTGTATGAGGACTTGAGGGGGGAAGTGGAACTTATACTTGACGATGGACCTTGCGAGGTGGGTATTGAATCCACGGTGCTTGATTTGACCGTTGACGTTCCGACGATTTTGA
>DBJV01000112.1:9387-16235 GCA_002297185.1 Christensenella sp. UBA767 | reverse complement strand
TTTGATAATCAAAAAGTATTGCATATTGCGCGCAACTCGATTATAATGATTATATCTATACATATACGTGCGCATTGCGCGCGATAAGGAGAAATGATGTTCTTGCAAGTGTTATCCGCAGATGTTCCATACGCCGATATAGCGTTTTTCGTCATACTCGCTCTCGGCTTGTTGCTGGGTATTCTGCGCGGTTTTTCCAAATCGTTCAAAGGCTTTTTCCTCACGATAGGGATTATGCTTGCCGCACTTCTCATCCTCTCGCCTACCTTCGCAAAGGTGCGTGAAATAAGCGTGTTCCAAAAGATGGAAACTTCCATAACGGAAGGCATACAAGGTAAATCTGAACTGCTCAGCGAGCCTATTTACGTCGAGACGGACGAGGAAGGCAAGCGCACTTTCTACGTTGACGTGACGCAGGACGGCGTTACCACTCGTATGGAACTCAACGAAGTCATTGCAAACAGCGATATGTCGGGCGCGCTTAAGGGGAAACTTACGCTTTGGCTCGCCGACAAGTTTATTTACGAGGACGGGCAATCCATTGGCGGCGTTGCAGGCACGTTTGTATCCGACCTTATCGTGGCAATCGTGGCTTATATCGTGTATTGCCTTGTGCTTGGGCTTATATGCTGGCTTTTGCGCAAGATTTTTGCAAAGATGCACGACTCGGACAACAAACTGCTCAAGGCACTCGACCGCACTTGCGGTGCAATCGTATCGACGGCGTTTGCCGCTGTGTTTATACTGCTTGTGCTTGCAATCCTTTACGCTTTGCGTGAAAAAATCGAGGTCGTGGATACCGCACTTCGTGAATCGAAGGTGTGCGGATATTTCTACCTTAACAACCCTGTGGCAAAACTATTGACCGAAATATTCGGTTGACACGACGTCGCGCTTTTTTAGGCGCGCGTTTTTTATATACGGAGTAACTACTATGAGAGTATTACGCGGAACTTTGACCTTTATCCTCGGTATGGTAATCGGTATCATACTTTTCGTCCTTGCAATCGGCGGCGCGGTTTACATAATGGGTACGTCGATGACCGTGGGAGAATTGCAACAAAAATTCACCGACAAGGATATTATCGCATCGGATAGCGAGGCGTACGGCAAGACGATTCTCGACGCTGCGCTCAAGGCATACGACGATATCAAAAATCTCGACAGTCTGACACTCGAATCCTTGTATAAATCCTACGGAATTAAACTGCTCAACGGCATTAGCGGCGTGGATTTCACAAACAAGGACTTCTACACTATTCCTTTGACCGAATTGCTGAATGATATGTCCAAAATCACCAATTCGTTTACGCTGGACGATATCGGCACGCTCGCAAAATTGGAGTTCCCTGATATCCCCATCATTGACGACAACCTCAACGTCGGTCTCAGCAGCGCGATAAACAATATCCTCGGCTCTATCGACGGAAATCTTACCTTTCGCGACATTCAAAACAAGTTCGGCATCGATATCGGCGTTGGCGAAAACAAGATGATGCAAGCGGTGCAAGACGTCAAGTTGTCCGCTTTCGGTAATACTATCAATGCGGTGCGCCTCTTCAATCTCATCGACGTGGACGTTGACGAGTTTGTAAAATCAGGCAGCAACACCGTTTACGTCAAACTCGGCGATGAGGGCGTGTTTGAGCAAGTAAGCAAAGAAGACCTTGCGCTCAAGACGGATTATTCCGCTCACCTCGGCGTTGAAACGTATATTGCAGGCAGCCAAGCAAACGATACCGTCGAAAGAGAACTCCGCTACGTTTTGAAAACCAAAACCGACAAAGAAACGGGCGAGGAAACTTCGTCTTACGTCGTCGATAACTCATGCTATGAAGATGATTTCGACGTAGAAAACAACGAAACGACGTATTATCGCCACGTTTTGTATGCCGTAAACGACAGCTCATACACGGTGGAAAATCCCGAATATTACGTGATTTCTTATGTAAACCGCATAGAAAGGTTCCTTGACGACGACTTTACGCTTATCAAAAAGGGGTTCTTCTCTCTCGACAACATTCTCGTGTATATCGACGGTCAATACGTGAGCGCAGCCTCAACCGTTACGGAAGGGATGCAAAATATCACGCTCACCGAATTCTCTTACACATACGAAAAAGACGGCGAACCGCAAGCAAAGCAGACTGCTCATTACTATATCACAGATTCGCCTATAACCGAGGATAGCAGATTGCAAAAACTCGCCGGCACATGCGGAACGATAGATTATTGCATCGTGCATGAGGGTACGTCATCTCAAGTGTTGCAACTCGTCGCATACATGACCGTTTCGGAACTTGAAAATGCGGACGATTTGCTTGATTCGCTCACAATCGGAGACGTTGTGGATACCGAGGCGGAAGATACCGCAAAAATCCTCAAAACGTTGTCAAAAACGAAAATAAGCGAACTCGGAACGAAAGTCAATACTCTCTCGCTTGCCGAAATGACGGATATCACGTTTACGGCTTATGAGCAAGTGGAAGGAATCGGCGGAAAATACGTGCTTGTCGAAGAAACGGACGCCGACGGAAATTATATCTACGTCAACTACGACAGCAACAACTATAATCATATTTACATCACCCCCTACTCCTATAATAAAAATACGGGCGAATACAATTCCGATGTGATGGGCAAGTACATGCGTGCATACTACTTCACCTTGTACAACCCTGCCGTGCATAACGTTGACGGCAACGCTCCGACATACACTTACAATATCGATGACGGCGCGGTTGAAAATCCGTCGTCCAAAGTGTTACAACGCCTTGCATACTCCAAAGTCAACGACTTCTCCGGCTCGTTTAGCGATTTGACGCTCGGCGAGGTTATGGATATCGACTCGGATTTGTACGTCGCCGATGACGGCAATGCAGACGCGGATGCTACGAGATATTATTATGACTCCGCTCTCAACGTTTATATGCGCGTAACCGAGACCAACAAGGGCGAGCATACCGACGACACGAAGTACGTCATCTCAAAGGAAGGCACTTCTCAATCCGTGCTTAAACGCCTCGCATACGTCAAAATCGACGATATGTCCGACGCTATGGAGCAGATAACCAAAGATATGTTGCTCTCCGAACTCGTCGATATTTACAACGAATACGCCGTGGAAGAAAATGCGGACTTCGATCTCTTTGCATACGACGAGACGACGGATAGATTCTTCCTCGAGGACACGGACAAGGACGGATACGTGTTTGCATACAACGACAAGGGCAAATACGTGGAAGGTAAATGGCGTATGGACGCATACACCGCAGACGAACTTGCGGCAATCGCAAACAAATATGCGACAACGTCATATTCGTATCAAGCGCTTACGTCCGCCACGGAGGCAACCGCTGCTCTTAAGACTTACAACATCTATTACAAAGGTCAAAAAGACGGCGTTACCGTGTATGAAAACAATATCGCACTCTGCACGTACATCATCGCTCAAAACCTTACAAGCTCCTTCCCAAGCGACGTGCTTTATACGAGAGTTGATAATGTAAACAACGAGAACGCTCAAACAAACGTCGCTCGCTACGGCTCGGCAGGTGTGGAAAACGTTTACGTGCTTATCAACGGCGCGTATATGGCGTACGATATGAGCAATCTCGCTCACCTCTCGCAAGAGACTTACTACAAGAAAGTTGACGGAACGAATTTGTACGTAAGACAATCTCAACCCGGAATATTCGACGGAACGAACGTTACTTTCGCACAAAACACCGCAAGCGCGAAATTTGCAAGATACAAAGCAGAGGACGTGTATTTCAAGACTACAAGCACAACAGGCGCATACGTCTTTATCGGCGGCAAATACGTGCCGTACGACGAGAGTGTACACGGCGCGGCAGAAAACAATGAATTGTTTGTGAAGAAGAGCGGATATATCGCAACGCTTACGGAAACTTACCTTGTCAACAACAACGAGGACAAAGTGCCTCTTCCTGCATCCGGACTTGCCAACACACCCGTTACGCTCATAAGAGAAAAGAGCCAAGCGGTGCTGCGTATGCTCGCACAAAAGGAAACGACAATCGACACTATCAACGAGGCTGTGCAAGAGGCGCAAATCAAGGACATTATGGACGTTGACGAGGACAGTCTGTTCTCTCGCTTTGAGGACTCTACGATTGAGGAATTGAGCGACAAGGTTGAATCCTCACTCAAAGAAATGAGCGTCGGTGAATTGCTCGATTACATCAACATCGAAAAGGTCAATCCCGAAGTCAAAGCCGCACTTGCAGACGTAACCTTGACAAACTTCTTCAAGAGCTTGGTGCCTAAGGCAGGCATCGGTATCGTAGTGGATATGGAAATCGCCTGCGGCTACAAGACGGAATAAAAACCGCTTGCAATCCATTTCAAAAACTACATTAAATGCGAAAGCGTCTCAATCGAGACGCTTTCTTTATTTTTACATAAAATCGTGTTAAAATTGTCGTTTTTACAATATAAAACCTTTGTTTTGCAATTTATTCCATTTCAGACAACTGCAACCATTCCTCTTCGAGAGGTGCGAGTTTTGTCTTTAATTCATCGATTCGAGCTTGTATGGATTGTATTTGAGTATAGTCGCTATACACGCTTTCGTCGTTGTGCATCTTGTCGTCAAGCGTGGTTATCTCGTCTTGCAACACTTGCATCTTCTCTTCCAAAAAACTCATTCTGTGCGCTCTGCGCGCGCTTTCTTTGCTTTGAGAAATAGGCTTTTCTTTCTTCTTCGTGGCTGCCGTTCCGCCACCTGCTATGCCCTCTTCTCTTTCCTCTTTGCGCTTTTCGTAATCGCTGTATTTGCCGTCAAAGAGTTCCACCTTTCCGCCGTCGAAAACTATGAGGCGGTCACAAACTCTGTTGATAAAATATCTGTCGTGCGAGACCGTAACGAGCGTGCCTTGGTAGGAGCAGAGCAGTTTTTCAAGCGTTTCCTTGCCTACGATATCCATATGGTTGGTAGGCTCGTCAAGGATGAGAATGTTGGGCTTTTTGCGCAAAATTTTGCAAAGCGCAAGGCGCACCTTTTCGCCGCCGGACAAATCGCAAATATGCTTGAACACGTCGTCGCCGCAAAATTGGAATGCTCCGAGCGCACTTCTTGCCTGCGTGTTGTCGAGCATGGGAAATTCGTTTTGGAAATCCTCAAGCACCGTTTGGGTTGAGAAACTTTGCGTGAGCGTTTGGTCAAAATAGCCAACCTGCGCATGCAATCCGAAAATCGCCGTACCGTCCAACGCTTTTTGTATATGCATCACGGTTTTTAGCATGGTGGATTTTCCGCAGCCGTTGTTGCCTATTACGCCAACTTTTTGTCCGCGCTTTATAATGGTGGTTATCGTGCCGAGCGGTTTGTCGTATCCGAAAGTGAGATTGTCAAGCACGATCGCCTTCTCCACCGTTTCTCTTTCGGGTTGGAAGTTGGACCTGAACGCGCCTGTATCGAACGGGGACGGCGCGGTTGCGTCGCCGATTCTTTCTATTTGTTTGATTTTGGCTTGCGCCATCGCCGCCTTGGACGCTTTGTAGCGGAATCTCTCCACAAGCGCGCTCAATCTCTCTATTTCCTTCTTGCGCAGCATCGAGTCTTTGAGTGCCTTGTCGTACGCTTGCTGCTTTTGCTCTATAAAGGACGTATAGTTGCCGCTGTATCGCTTGGTTTCGCCGTACTCTATCTCGTAAACCGTGTTCACGATTTTGTCCAAAAACATACGGTCGTGCGATACGATTACGCAAGACTTTTTGTAGGACGCAAGATACTTTTCAAGCCACTCTATCGCGTCGAGGTCGAGGTGGTTGGTAGGCTCGTCCAAAAGCAGTACGTCAGGCTTGGAAAGCAACAATTTGAGCAATGCGATCTTCGTGCGCTGTCCGCCCGAGAACGTGTCGAGAGTTTTGCTCAAATCCTCTTCGCTGAATCCAAATTTGCGCACGGCGGTCTTGTATTCCTTTTGATATACGTATCCGCCCTCTCTTTCAAAACGCTCGCACAAAGCAGAATAGGTCTTGACGTTCTTCTCGCTTGCGTCTTTTTCAAGTTCTTTGAGCGCGATTTCGGATTTTCGCTCGATTTCAAGCAAGTCCGAATATGCGTCAAGTATCTCTTCGAGCATGGTTTTTCCGTCTCTGTCGTGGCTTACCTGTTTCAAAAATCCGATTTGCGGATTTCCGCTTGTAAACACGCCCGACGCGTCGTTTCCGTCGCCTTTGACGTATTCCAATTCGCCTGCAAGCACTTTCAACAGCGTGGTTTTGCCGCAACCGTTGCGCCCGACAAGCGCAATCTTCTCATTGTCGTGTACGACGAAATTTGCCTCTGTCAACACAGGCACTCCGTCATATTCCACAGCAATGTTAGATACGTTGATTTGCATACTTCGATTTTATCTCATTTTGCCGATTTAGTCCACAAAATAACCCAATCCTGCTAAAATCCGCCGCCATTTTGTGCAAATATATTATAAGAAACAAACAATTAACGATTAAATACTATTTATTATGTGCGTAAGGATTTTTTCACTCACATCAACACCTGTACAATCAAAAGTTGTTTTGAAATGCGGATTTGAGTTTACTTCGCAAATATAAGGTTCGTCGTCTTTTCCAAACAAAACATCAACTCCGGCGAATGCCAATCCTAACAGATAAAGATTCCCATAGAAAAGTTCAAAAAAGTATGGTATAATGCTTTTAGATGAGAAAACTGGGATTTGGAGGCATGAATATATGGCAAGTGAGTATTACAAGCCTTGCAAAGAATTAGATATTTGCAATGAGTTGATTGAAAAATATTGGGGATCCAAACAATATGACAAGTGCTTTGAAGGACATTTGGTTTTGGCAGAGCAGGG